>JAKLDX010000186.1 GCA_022703295.1 Candidatus Omnitrophota bacterium | reverse complement strand
ACGGCGGGAAGATTCATGCGGATGACTGGCGCCGAGGTCTTTTTCATGACCGGAACTGACGAACATGGCGAAAAGATAGAGAAGTCGACGATCGAGAAGGGCTTGAAAAAAGGCGAAGAGCAGAAATTTGTAGACGAGATAGTGCCGGTATTCAAGGAATTATGGAATAAGCTCAACATTAAATACGACTACTTTATAAGGACGACGGACGATTATCACATAAAAACGGTCCAGGCCATTCTCTCGAAGCTTCATAAAGACGGTAAGATATATAAAAAGGTCTACAATGGGTGGTTCTGCACTCCGTGTGAGACGTTCTGGTCGGAGACACAAGCGCCCGACGGGATATGCCCTGAATGTAAAAGGCCTCTCGAGAAGCTGGACGAAACGAATTATTTCCTGAAGATGTCAGAATACCAGGGTTGGCTTGTCGATTACATCAAGGCAAATCCTTCTTTTATACGCCCGGATTTCAGGCGTAACGAAGTCCTCGGTTTTCTTAAAGAGCCTCTCCAGGACCTTTGCATATCGCGGCCGAAGTCGAGAATGGCGTGGGGCATAGAGATCCCGTTCGATAAAGATTTCGTCACCTATGTCTGGTTCGACGCCCTGATAAATTACATATCCGGCATAGGTTATCCGGGCGATGCGGCGAAATTCGGGAAATGGTGGCCGGCCGATTTCCACGTTATAGGCAAGGACATCCTGCGCCATCATGCGGTCTATTGGCCGATACTTCTGCACGCGCTGGGCCTGGAAGCGCCCAGATCAGTTATCGCGCACGGATGGTGGGTGATAAAGGGCGAGAAGATGTCCAAGTCCAAAGGAAACGTCGTGGACCCGAATGATATGATAGCTAGGTACGGAGTGGACCCATACAGGTATTTTCTGCTTCGGGAAGTAACGTTCGGACTCGACGGGACGTTCAACGAAGAGACCCTGATAAGCCGGTACAATAGCGACCTTGCCAACGATATCGGGAATTTGCTGAACCGGACGCTGACTATGGCGGAGAAATATTTTGAGGGGAAAGTTCCGGGTAAGGGCCATGGGAGTCAGGCCAAGGGTAGTATAGGAAAAGAATTAGAAGAAAAAGCTTCGGCGCTGGCAGGCGAATTGGAAAAAGCGGTACCGAATTTTGATTTCGTGAACGCGCTATCGAAAATATGGGAAGTGATAAATATCGCGAATAAATTCATCGAAGAGTCTAAGCCGTGGGTCCTCTCAAAAGAGAATAAGGCCGATGAGTTGGCGGCCGTAATATACAGTCTCCTCGAAGTTTTGAGGGTCGTAGCCATTTCAATAAATCCTTTCATGCCGCAGACATCAAAAAATATATGGGAGCAATTGGGGATGGAAACTGAGATAGAGAAGATATCTTTTTCCGACGGCATGAAGTGGGGTGATATGGTAGAAGGACAAAAAGTTAGCAAAGCCAAACCTTTATTCCCACGCATCGAAAGTAAGAAGTAGGCCCGCATTGTTAAGGTTCAAAAAAGTTAGCAACAATCCCTTGACATAAATGTTTTATATGATAAACTAATGCAAGTTATGATTTTTCGCGGCTAGAGAGCCGCATTTCAAAAATACGAAGCACATAAAAATCCTACTTCGCATTCAACAGAGATTAGCAAGAATGCTTCGTAGGATGCGCTAATTAAAGAATACGACAGCGCGCAAATGCTTGGCAACATTGCCAGGCATTTTTATTTTGTAACTAAATCGGTTTATTAACTTCTGAAGGAACAAAAAAATGGGAGAAAAAAGAATGAGAAAGTTCGAAAAATTCGTGTCAGCCGTAGTGTTGCTCTGTTTTTTGGTTAATACAGCCGTGTCGGATCTCGCGTTTGCCGCACCTGATAGTGCCACTGTGGCTACGCCTTCAACATTGGATGACATCGTCGGGATCGAGCATAAAGATATCGGCAGGGTGAAGCTTGCTATCGAAGCCCAGCTAGTCTCGCTTGCCAAGCGCGGCGAACCCGCGAACCTGGATACGTTAAAGACTGTTTTGAAGGAAGTAAGT
>JAKLDX010000185.1 GCA_022703295.1 Candidatus Omnitrophota bacterium | reverse complement strand
ATATAGGTGATACTGCCGGGATTACATCTCCATCTTCATCAATTATATATGTACTGGTACTCCCGTCATAGAGATAGATTGCGAAAAGGCAAGGGTGAAGATAATAAAGGATTCGTCTTATGTCGGATATTTTAAGGGCGGCAGGGAAAAAGCCGAGCCTTCGCCGGATGAATACATCGATTACGGCGACGGCGTCAGGGACTACTGGGGGTATTGCCATTTCAGCCAGATCCGCGATTTCTACGATTCCCTGAAAAAAGGCAAAGAGCCCGCAGTGACAGCGACAGACGCGAAAAAGACGCAGGATCTGGTATGGGCGATATACGAGTCTTCGAGGCGGGACAAGAGAGTTTATCTGTAAATTCAGCTATAAGCTGTAAGCTTATAACTTATAGCTTACAACATGAGGAGAAGAGGAGATGGCGGTAAGAGCAGGCGTTATCGGCTGCGGCAAGATAGCCGAGAGGGCAAGTTTGCCGAACCTGGTAAATTATAAAGAGAAGGTCCAGATCAAGGCATTATGTGACATAGAAGAGCCAAAAGCAAAAAACCTAAAAGAAAAATTCGATCTTAGCGGCGTTGATATACTGAGGGACTGGAAGAAACTGGTCACCCGCAGGGATATCGACGTCGTTTTTGTTGATACACCGAATTATCTGCATGAAGAGATGGTCATCGGGGCTGCCGAGAATAAAAAGCATATCCTCGTCGAGAAACCCATAACGATAACCGTGAAGGCGGCGGACAATATGGTAAAGAGCGCCAGGAAAAACGGTGTACACCTTATGGTCGAGCAGACGCAGCGCTTTGACCCGGTCCATCAGGCGGCCAAGAAGGTCCTCGAATCCGGTATCCTCGGCAATATCCATAACATAAGAGGCAGGATAGGCCATGCGGGCCCGGAATACTGGTCCGAAGGCAAGGCCCACTGGTTCTACGATAAGAAAAAATCCGGCGGCGGCGCGATGATAGATATAGGCGTCCACATAACAGACCTTATCAGGTGGTTCGCCGGTAAAAAGATAACGGAAGTTTTTGCAACAATACGTAATATAGAAAAGCCGGTCAAGGTGGATGATAACGCTACGGTACTTTTCAAATTCGAGGACGGCTCCAAAGGCGAGATCGAGTGCAGCTGGACGACAAGGCCGTATGAAGTCCTGACGTTCGCATATGGCTCTAAGGGCAAGATGATGACCGCCATAGGCACGGAGAAGCCCGTCAGGGTGATAATTGCCGATACCAACAAGGGAAAAGACCCTAATAACCCGCTGGAAGAGATGTATCCGGAAATAGGCCCGGGGAACGGATGGGAAAACGCGGTACATTATTTCATTGACTGCGTAATAAATGATGAGAAACCTTTTGTTTCCGGCGAAGAGGGCCGCGAAACCACGCGCATCATTAACGCGGCATACGAGTCGAATGATTCCGGAAAGTGGGTGAAGGTGAAGTAGTAGTTAGCTGTAAGCTATAAGTTGTAAGCTTACAGCTTCTTTGACTTATCGCTTATGGCTTATAACTTACGACTAACGATCGGATAGGAGGCTTATGAAGCTCGGACTCTGCACATGGTCATACAACAGGACTTTTGCTGCGGGAAAGATGGACCTGGAAAAACTCCTGCATGTTTGCGCCGACAAGCTGAAAATAGGCGGCGTGGATATAATAGACGTCCATTTTAAAAGTTCGGATCCGGCGGCCCTTTTGAAAGACATGCCGTATCTTTTAAAGATAAAGAAACTTGCCACAGACCTTCAGATAACCATTTCCGCGGTATCTCCGGGAAACAGTTTCGGCAAAGACAAAGAATCCGACGAGCGGGCGGAGATCGAAAAGATAAATAAGTGGACGGACGTGGCTTATGTGCTGGGCGCGCCGAATTTGAGGATATTCGCAGGATGGGCGCCGAAGGAAAGGCATAAAGAGCTTTGGCCTAAGGTCGTGAAGAGCATAAAGGAATGCGCCGAATATTCCGGCAAGAAAGGCGTTACGCTGGCGGTGGAGAGCCATAACGGCGGCGGCTATCT
>JAKLDX010000184.1 GCA_022703295.1 Candidatus Omnitrophota bacterium | reverse complement strand
CCGCTGCCATCGGCGACCTGTTGCCTGTGCGGCAAAGGACTATGTAGGACTTCCCGGACCGGCTCAGCTCATCCATCCTTCCCGTCAGCATATCTATGGGAATGTTTATCGAATCAGCAATGTGCGCTTCGCCGAACTCCATGGCGGACCGGACATCCAGATATTTCGTATTCGGATCGGCAGAGGTCAGCTCATGCGCCTCTTTAGGCTGGATCATCTTCAGGGATACCGCGTCTCCCTTCCGGTTCACGCGTATGATATTATCTATGTTGAAAGGTTTCGGCATAACCTTGGACCGCATACCCCTTACGAATTTTTCTTTATCTGTTTCTGCCATGAAAGGGTTGGCCGATATTTCGCGGCCTATAGCCGAGGATCTCTTTTCGTGGTAATCGTGCCCGGGGAAGACCATCACGTCAGCCGGCAGGGTTTTCAACCTCTGCAACGTATCGAACATGGATTCCGGCGAACCATTCTGGAAATCGGTCCTTCCCACGCTGCCTATTAAAAGGACATCGCCTGTGAACAGGGCGCCTTCTCCGTATATGCTTATGGCGTCATCAGTATGCCCGGGCGTATAGATGACCTTAAATACGGCCGCGCCCAACGTTATCTCATCGCCGTCTTTCACCCTGCGGTCGGCGACCGAGGAAACAGCCTTTTCGTGCATTATCATAACGGCGTTAAATTTTTTCTTCAGCACCATCGCAAGAGAAAAATGATCGGCATGGGTATGCGTGTCGACGATGAATTTAAGCTTCAGGCCGTTCTTATTCAAATACGCCTCATAAACTTCTCCGAGGCTTATGTGCGGATCTATCACAAGCGCCTCTTCCCCCGAGTTCAGGATGTAAGAATAGCAGCTGCCTGCGATAAATTGTTTTATCGTAAATGTTTTTTTCATGACATCCTCGCTATCTAGTTATTTTTGGACTTTGGGACACCGGCCATCTCCACTTTTGTGGCCACCTTGTTTGCCGGACAGCCTGTCGATCATTCCCAGGATGCTACTACGCCGTTCTTCTTCAGGTCATTTATGATGCCTTGCGGCACTTTTGTGTTCACATAAACGTCCTCGAAATTGGCGCAGCACTGGACCAGCGGCATGCCCTCATGATATATGAGGAATTGATTGAACATGGTCCTGGCATCGACGTTCTTCAGGCAATCTATAAGAAACACATAGACGAATTCATCTGTTATGGCAAATCCGTTCTGCAGGAATGCCCCTTCCGGCAGGGCGGTTTTAAGCTTCACCTTTTCGCCGGACCTGAAACTCCCGAGGCTGTTCGCCCAATATCCAAAATCGTATGAAGAGATGTACAGGGTGGCGTCTTTACCGGAAAAGTATTTTAACATCGCCTCGATAAATCTGTTAATATCGCTGACCTTCACTTCGTAACTTATCTTGCTCTCGATCTCCTCGTAATAGTCCCTGCCTGTCTCTAATTCCATATCTTCCTCTTAATCCTCCGTAGGATATTTAAAATCTTTGGCACTATCCGCTCTTCGATCATGCACATGATCACTTCAAGGTCGTAGTGCGGTATTTCGGCAACCAGCACATCGTTCTCGGACATACCCCGGTCAGAATGTATGCTATAATTACTATTGATATTTTTTATTTTTTCTATAACCATATCAGGGTTAACTATTGACAAATTACGCCATTCATCCTTACTCCAAATAAATCTCATGTCGTCTATTAATATAGTATGTGTTTTTATAGGGTGTTTTGATATTGCGTCTAATTCTTGCAGAAATATGATAGCTTCGGGGTCCCCGGCCGTATCGCCGCCGCTACAATGAGCATCTAACCAGAATGTTATTCTGCAATTAATGTCTTTTATTATTTCGGCCAGGCACTTCGAGGAATCGCCTAAAATAAGATTCACCCTGCCGGATTTAATTTCTTTGTCAAAATCAATTAAAAGGTTCTTATAGAATTTTTCGCTTAGCTCTATGCTATATATCTTTTCAAATCCGGCCCTCAGCGCTTTCCGGACTCCTTCACCGTGATAGGTGCCTGTTTCTAC
>JAKLDX010000183.1 GCA_022703295.1 Candidatus Omnitrophota bacterium | reverse complement strand
AACGGATTGGACATCCCCTCGAAGATCCCACGGCCATCGTGATGAATCTGCGACGCCTTGCCGTGCATCAGCACCGAATGCCGTCGCACGGTCATGCCATGTACGTCGGCTATCGCCTGATGGCCGAGGCAAACGCCAAGTATCGGCAAGGTCTTGCCGAATTGGCGGATCACGGCCTCTGAAATGCCTGCGTCCTTCGGTTCGCCGGGTCCCGGCGATATGAGTATCTTCTCGGGCTTTAGCCTGGCTATCTCCTCGAGCGTGATATCGTCATTACGATAGACTTTGAGGTCCGCGCCAAGCTCGCCCAGGTACTGAACGAGGTTATAAGTGAACGAATCGTAATTATCGATGACTAAGATCATCAGAAACTCCTGTCCTTAACTTAAAAGTTAAATCTTAAAACTTAAAACTGTAACTAAAAACTAAAATCTTATCTTTTTCCTTTTAACGTTATTATGCTAGAAGCCAGCATTCTGGCTATTTCAGTTACCTCTAATATCAATTGGTCGATTTTCCGATCATTTAATCCATATGCCTCTTTCAACAGTTTTAACCAGTATTCTGTTTCATTAGCGGACTTTAATGCAATATGGTAATAATTGATAAAATCCCGTCTTGAGCTGCTTCCTTTGGCTTCGATAATGTTTGCTCCAATGGATGTTGCTGACCGTATTAATTGTTTTACAATAATCGCGCTGGAAATGGAATTAGATAAGCCATCTATAGCCTTAATGAGCTCAACGGAAAATCTATAAGCCCTGTTTTTTAAATCAGTTTTAAGATTTAAGTTATAGTTTTTAGCTTTTAGTTCTAAGTTTTGAGTTAATTCTGTCATTCCACTCCGCTTTCCGCCATTTCGATGGCCCGGACAAGCGCCTTTGCCTTGTTCAGCGTCTCCTGGTATTCAAAAGCCGGGTTCGAGTCCGCGACAACGCCTCCGCCTGCCTGGATATAGGCTCTTTTTTCTTTTATCAGTATCGTCCTTATGGTTATGCAGAAATCGCAGTTGCCCGAAAAGCTGAAATAGCCGACGCTGCCCGCATATGTCTTGCGCTTTGTATTCTCTAGCTCGTCTATTATCTCCATCGCCCGTATCTTTGGCGCGCCCGTGACCGTGCCTGCTGGGAATGTAGCGCGCACCACATCGAACGCATTCTTACCGCGCGCGAGTTGGCCCGACACGTCGCTTACTATGTGCATGACGTGCGAATATTTCTCTATGGTCATGAAGTCGGAGACCTTCACCGTCTTGAAATCGCAGACTCTTCCCACATCATTTCTGCCGAGGTCCACGAGCATTATGTGCTCTGCCTTTTCCTTAGGATCGGCAAGAAGCTCTTTTTCAAGCTTTGCGTCCTCCTGGGCAGTGCTGCCGCGCCGCCTTGTCCCTGCTATCGGCCGAAGCTCCACATTACCTTCTTCGCACCTTACCATGACCTCCGGCGAGGAGCCGACAAGCGAGAAATCGCCGAGTTTCAGGTAATACATATACGGCGAAGGGTTTATCGAGCGAAGCGCGCGGTACACCTGGAACGGGTGCGCGCTTATCCCAACCTCCAGCCTCTGGGATGGCACCACCTGTATGATATCGCCCTTTCTGATATATTCCTTGGCCTTTTTTACTATTTTTTCATACCCTTGTTTCGTAATATTTGATTTGAATCTCAGGGCAGTCTTTCTCTTCTTAGATGCCAGGGCATATTTATCTTCATGCGGCGCGGACTTAAGCTTCCTGATTATATTGTCTATCTTTCTAGCCGCCTCATCATAGGCTCGCGCAGGGTCACCCTTCACATGCGCATTCGATATCACCTTTATCTTGTGGTCCACGTGGTCGAATATCAATATGGTGTCTGTCAGCATGAATGTCGAGTCCGGCACCTTCAAGTCATCAGGATTCTTCGCAGGTATATCTTCGATGAAGCGTATGATATCGTATCCGAAAAACCCCACCAGCCCTCCGGAGAATCTCGGCAGTCCCCCAACACTGACAAATTTGTAAGCGGAAAGTATTTTTTTAAGCTCTTCGATGGGGTCTTTCGCAATGAAGTTCTTTTCTTTTTTGCCTTCGCGCAAGGTCACTCTGTTGCCGTTACTGGAAAATACGAGGGC
>JAKLDX010000182.1 GCA_022703295.1 Candidatus Omnitrophota bacterium | reverse complement strand
TCTCGGAATTCGATCCGGTGAGCTTTTTTATTTCCCCGGCAAGGTCATTGATCGATATGGATTGCGGGTTCCCGATGTTAAATACGTCACCGAGCGCATTTTTTTCTTTTGCCAGCATAATGGTGGCCCTCACCGTATCCCCGACGTGACAGAAGCACCTTGTCTGTTCTCCGTCGCCGTATATGGTTATAGGCTCATTCCTCAGCGCCTGTTTAACGAACCTCGGCACGACCATGCCGTACCTGCCGGTCTGCCTCGGGCCGCAGGTGTTAAAATACCTCACTATGACTATCGGCAATTTCTTTTCCCTGTAATAGGCAAGCGCAAGAAACTCATCGAACGCCTTGCTGCATGAATAGCTCCACCTCGAAATTGTGGTGGGCCCGAGCAGTCTGTCGTCTGTTTCTTTGAATGCCTTGATGCCCGGCCTGTCCTTACCGTAGATCTCGGATGTCGAAGCTATGATAACTTTTTTGCCGCCGGCTTCATTTGCCTTTTTCAGGACCATCTCCGTGCCTCTGCCATTAACCTCCAGTGACTTCATAGGGTTTTCTATTATATACTTTACGCCAACGGCCGCGGCCAGGTGATATACTATATCGGCGTTATTTATCTGAACTTCCATAAGGCGTTCATTCAATATGGTATCTACGCATATTTTGAATTTCTTATTTTTCTTCAGATGTTCTATGTTCTCCATGCAGCCCGTAGAGAAATCATCCACTACAACGACTTGGTTACCTTCCTTTAATAATTCTTCCGCCAAATGCGAACCTATAAAACCGGCACCACCTGTTATCAGGATATTCATTTTATCTTCACTCCTTTTTCTTTTAGTATCTCGTGATAAAGCGACTTTATATCTTTGATCAGCCTCTCTTTGGAGAAAGCATCCTTCACAAATTTTCTCCCCTCCATTCCTAGGGCGAAACGCGCGTCCTTGTCATGCATAAGCATGCTGATAGTATTCGTAAATGCTGCGGGATCAAAACTTTTTATTACATATCCCGTCTGCCCGTTCTTAACTACATCCGGTACTCCGCCCACGGCAGTTGACACAACCGGCAAGCCTGAGGCCATAGCTTCTATGCAGGATACGGGCGTTCCTTCGTTCCTGGAGGTCAGAAGAAATATATCAAACGCCCTGTAGAACTTGGCTATGTCGGATTGCCAGTCAAATATTCTGACTATGTCTGTCAGCCCTAATTCGTCCCGGTATCTTATTATATCTCTTTTGAGCTCGCCGTTTCCGATGATCGCAAACCTTAGCTTCGGGGTCCTGATCGAATCATACATAAGGCTCGCTATCGAAAGGAAAAGCCTGTGGTTCTTTATGTCCGTCATCCGTCCCACGGTACCTATCACCATATCGTCATCATTGAACCCTATCTCTTTTTTGATTTTCGCGGTCGGATCTATCTTCAAAAACGCGTCGAGATCAATACCGAGAGGTATGACTATGCACTTTTCTCTTTTTGTAACTTTATATTTGTCGACTATCTCTTCGAATTGCAGCGGGCTTACGGCGATTATCCTGTCCGTAAAAAGCGCCAGTATCCTTTCTATCTTTAGAAAGAAACGGCTCGCAAGCGGATTAAAGTATCCGAAGAATGTGTGGCCGTGAAATGTATGTATTTTTACAGGCACTCCGGCCAACATTGAAGCTACGCGGCCCATGAAACCTGCTTTTGAAGTGTGCGTATGCACTATGTGCGGCTTGAATTGCTTTATCACTCCGTAGACCTTGAAAAGCGTCATTATGTCCCTTATGGGCCTTATATTCCTGCCAAGCTCCGGGATGAGGACGGACTTGACATGATATCTCTCGATCAGGAAGTCCATCTGCCCCTCTCCCTTTTCGACAACACCTGTCACCAGGAGTGATTCGAACTCATCGTTATTCAGGGCATTGGTCAAAAGTATTGTCTGTATGGCAGGCCCGCCTATATTGAGGCGCGCTATTATTCTTAAAACTCTTATTTTTTCCATTTGAACCAATCCTTTAATATGAGCAACGTTAACGATAACGCCAATAAAGCCATAAAGATCCTGGATCCGCATCGCCACGGTGGGCGGGCCCTTCTCCGGGTAGACCACCTTCGCCTTCCGCCCGCCC
>JAKLDX010000181.1 GCA_022703295.1 Candidatus Omnitrophota bacterium | reverse complement strand
ATAGGAATTTTTGCGTGTCATGACCGCTAGACTTGCCGCTTGTTCCCATAAAGGCACCCAGTTCTCCCGCCAAGCCTTTTCTCCCATATTGGTGCGCGGTATCTCCATGTCGCATTTTCTTGAGCTATCCCATTCTGCTATATGGACGAATTCGCTTATGGCACTCCTGTTTAACATAAGCGTAGACCCGAAACTGTTTGCGTATATAGCCGCACCGGGGTTATGGCTTAAAATACCCGAAAGATTTTGTATGAGATCATAGGCGTTTAACAAAGATTTGCGGTAAACCCGATACCCCATATTCGCTTCTTGCAGTTGCCACCCGGGCATAGACCCCATTAATGACATTACTCCGGACGCCGTTATGATATCAAAGCCTTGTTCATCTTTTAGCTCCGCAGCGTCTCCTTTGATGACTTTTATTTTTAATTTTTTTAATACCCTCCCGACAGCTTCTGACAAAGGCCTCGGGTCGCGGTCTATACCGGTTAGCTCAACGCCGGCTTCGGCGGCGCTTGATGACAGCGCGGCAAGAAATGAAGAGTCGCCGCATCCTACATCCAGGATCCTTTTTACGCCGTTTTTCTTAAATACATTTGCGATAACTCGGTCGGGATCGTCTTGAGGGGATACCGTATTATCGCCTAACCGGCGGATCATGGCCGATATTATTTCCGCGTGAGCTTCGCCAAGCTTTATCCCCTCAGCGTCTCTTTTTTTTATGAAGGCCTCGGCCAGAGCAGATACCGTTTCGTCATCGGGATGCGTATTTTGCCATATTGCAGAAGATCCTGGGCTATAAAAGACCATGCCGTCATTGCGGGCATCTCTTATATATTTACCTCTTACGTCAGAGCGCCAGAACTCTTTCTGGAAATAATGCATATTAGCCGAAATGGAGGGCCGTATATCTTCTATGAACTTGACCTCGTCAGGCGGTATATCGGATTCCGACATGACTTTTTCATGTATGGGGGAGAGGAACTGAAATGCCCTGGATACCACATCCTCGGCGTATAGATCGATCGGTATGGAATCGTCCTTCCTCGGCATCTGGGATAGGACCAGGCTGAGGATCGCATTATATCTGGACCTGTCTTTATTGCGGATTATCCGCATTAAAGCTTGAATATCGAGATAGGCGATATTTTGTATAAGCCGGACGTCGTTAGCCGCAGCTTCTTCAGATATTAAATATCTGCCGCAGGCTAAAAGCAGGCAAGGCGTGTTGTTTTCCGCAAGAAGGCGTTTTTCATAATCGAGCCTGGCAAATCTTATATTAGACCTTTTAAAGGCGGCTTCAATATGTTGCCTGGCAGTTATATTACGGGATGCGGGGGCAGTGGCAAGAGGGAATGCGACCGATTCAAAAGATAGACAGATAGCTATCGTCAAATATAATGTTTTACTTATAATCTTATGTATCAATGTGGAAATTTCCTTAAAATAGTAACTTTCTTTTGAAATAACATAAGTATTATAAGTATAGCGAAATAATCAATATAGTCAAATAGCTTTTTTATAACCTAACTTATGCGGCTATAGCTACGGCGTTATTTCTATCTCGCCATTCATCTATGCTCTTCCAGTCTATGGGGCGTATTTTAAGCATCAATTCGCCGTCGAATAACTTTCTCACAGTATCTTCTATGGCATCCTTTGTCACCATCTCAGGGTTTATATTGTCAGTCGTAAGTTGCAGCATATTGCCTAGCCTTTCTATCAACGCTGCAGGCATCGATTCCTTCTTGTAATCGTTTTGCATATATCTGTCGAACTCCATTGCCAATATATCGGTCAAAAGGTCCGGCATCGGATTTAAGTGTTCTGATAAGCCAATATCCACTACCTCTATGCGTATGCGCGACATTACGGCTCTTCGTTCATTTTCTGAGAGTGATAATATCCTCGCATTTTTATCTAGATATCTTAATACGGATTCCCTGCCCGCCCTATCCATAACCCTTATACATAACCTATCGGGGGATATGCCTCTGTCTGTTATTTGCTTTAAGGCGATATTTAAAAACTCGTCTAGTATGCCATCAAGCTTATTGGTAAGGCCGCGCGGGCCGTTTAACCAGTCCTCGCCGTTCCCGAATGTGTAGTAATCGGCCCTGAGCTTGTTTCCATTCTTTCCCATGTTCGTTCGGGTCTTTCATTCATCTTTCTTCGCCTATTTATTTACTGAAAAGAATTTCTAAACTAAAATGAAACATTGCCTTTTTGGCAATTCAATTCGGATGGACGGGGGGAGGATGGATATGGG
>JAKLDX010000180.1 GCA_022703295.1 Candidatus Omnitrophota bacterium | reverse complement strand
CCGGCGAACCGGTAGTCGTAAAGGGCCCCAAGACGCTTGACTGGACGGTCGTTTATGAGGGCAAGCCCAGGGATAACTCGGTTGAGCTGTCGCCGCTGAGCAGATCCATAATAATTAAAAGATACCCGTCTGTCGACGGTCTTGTAGGGGCGTTAAATGAGCACGCTTTTTATCTTCAGACGTTCGGGTATTGTCTTGGTGAGCGGGAAGTAGGCGCCTATGCCAAGGTCCTTGCCTCTATAGGTGCTACACGGCTCTGCCCGTTCGGCATAATGGCCATCCCGACCCCGGGGGCCCCGCATGACGGCGTCTATTCTTTAAGAGAACTGACGAGGGCAGCCGTCATAGAGTAAATTTTCCGCAATTCCGGCCTTAAGAATAAAAGTCCTTGACCAGCCCATCTTTATTAATTACAATATTAGGATATATAAATTACATTCAATTTGGAATAAACAGCCTAAAAAGGGGTAGCCATATGATGCAGGCAACATTAGTGCTTATAAAACCGGACGGCCTTAAAAAATCTTTGACGGGTAACGTGCTTACGCGCCTGTCAGAGACCAAGCTGGACATAGTGGCCGCGAGGATAGTAAAGGTGTCAAAGGCGTTGGCGGAAAATCACTATATACAACTGAAAGACAAGCCGTTCTTTGACGAACTGCTTAAATATCTGATGGGCGAATATCACAAGAAGAAAGTGATGGCGCTGGTATATTACGGAGAGGACGCCATAGACAAGGTAAGAAAGATATGCGGTGCCACGAACCCGGAAGAGGCGGACCCGGTTTCTATAAGAGGAGCTTACGGCAGAATAACCACCAAGGGCGTTTACGAAAACGTTATACACGCCTCTACCAATGAACAGGAGTCGGAGCGCGAGATCAAGCTATGGTTCCAGCCGGACGAGATAATAGTGGACCTGTACCCGACGAAAAACAGCAAAGAAAAAATAGACAGGCGCGTCTGGGCCTAGCCTAAGAGGATAATATGATCAAAAGCATGACAGGATTCGGCAGGGGCGAGGCAAAATTCAAGAACGGCAAACTGACGATAGAAATAAAGACCATAAACCACAAATTCTTCGACGAGACACTCAGGCTGCCTAACGGGATAACCGCATTTGAGGACAGGATAAAGGAGATCCTGCAAAGAAAGATAAAAAGAGGCAAGATAAACCTTAACCTTATATACGACGGCAAATCGCTTAAGAATGAAAGCATCTCTATAAACGAAAAGACCGCCAGGAATTATTATACGGAACTCCTGAAACTCAAGAAAGGCCTGGGGCTTAAAGACGAGATAACCACCAAAGACATCATTATGCTGCCGGGCGTTTTAAGCTATGAAGCCCTCGATAAGAACCTGGAAAAATTCTGGCCCAAGATAAAAGAGGCTCTTGAGAATGCGTTAGACAGGCTGATCGTTGACAGGGAAAAAGAGGGAAAGGCGCTTAAGGCGGACCTGACAAGCAGGTCGAAAAAAATAGACAAAATGCTGTCCGGTATAAAATCGCGTGCCCATTTGAACATAGGCGAATACAGGAAGAGATTCGCCGAGAGGATAAAAGATCTTACCGGCGGCCGCGAGATAGACATGGGCAGGCTCGAGATGGAAGTGGCTATATTCGCAAAAAACTGCGATATATCCGAAGAGATAACCAGGATAAAAAACCACCTGTCAAATTTCAATAAGACCATATCAGGCAGCGGCGAGGTCGGCAAGAAACTGGATTTCATCGCGCAGGAACTCCACAGGGAAGTAAATACCATCGGCTCCAAGGCCAGCGACTTCAAAATATCCAAGAACGTCATAGAGGCAAAGGGCGAGATAGAGAAGATACGCGAGCAGGCGAAGAATCTGGAATGAGCGAGAGCCAAAGGCTGCAAAATAAGGCCTACCGCAAGAGAGGAAAATTATTCGTGATCTCCGCACCGTCGGGGTGCGGTAAAACGACGCTGTGCAAAAAAATACTCGGCGGCAGAAAAGAGCTGGCGCAGTCGGTATCTATGACTACGAGACGGCCGAGAAAAAAAGAGAAAGAAGGGGCTGATTATTTTTTCGTATCCGAAAAAAGATTTCGCGGGATCATAAAAAGAAGGGGGTTTTTGGAGTACGAAGGCAATTTTGGGCATATGTACGGCACGCCCAGGACGTTTGTTGAAAAAAATATCAAGAACGGAAAGTCGCTGATCCTCAGCATAGACGTCAAGGGCGCGATGAAGGTGAAAAAGGCTTACCCCCGGGAAAGCGTCCTGATATTCATACTGCCTCCTTCCATAGGCGAACTGAAGAAGCGTC
>JAKLDX010000018.1 GCA_022703295.1 Candidatus Omnitrophota bacterium | reverse complement strand
CTTATGTCTATTGTGACGCCGGTATCCTGTATTATCTTCTTTATGACCTTGCCGCCCGGCCCTATCACAGCGCCTATCTTATCCTCTTTTATCTTGAAGGTGATTATGCGCGGCGCAAATTCTGACACGGAATCCTTGGGCTGCGATATGATGTTCGTCATCTTGTCAAGAATGAACAGCCTGGAAGACTTCCCGAGCTCAAGGGCTTTCTTTATGATACTTTTATCGATGCCCTGTATCTTCAGGTCCATCTGGAGCGCCGTGATACCGCTCGCGGTTCCGGCCACTTTGAAATCCATATCTCCGTAATGGTCTTCGACCCCGCCTATATCAGCTAAAAGTATAGGCTCGTTCTTCTCTTTTATAAGCCCCAGCGCTATGCCGCTGACAGGGCTTTTTATCGGCACTCCCGCGTCCATAAGCGACAAAGAGCTTGCGCACACTGTCGCCATGCTTGAAGAACCGTTAGATTCGAGAATATCGGAAACTACTCGAACGGTATAGGGGAATTTTTCCTTTGACGGCATAACCGGTTTCAACGCCCTTTCAGCCAGAGCGCCGTGGCCTATTTCCCGCCTGCCCGGCCCCCTGATCGGCTTCACTTCGCCGACTGAAAACGGAGGAAAATTGTAATGCAGCATAAAGCTCTTCTGCTGTTCCCCTTCGAGCGCGTCTATCATCTGTTCGTCTGCGCTCGTACCGAGAGTCGTCACCGAAAGGCTCTGAGTCTGGCCGCGGGTAAATAGAGCCGATCCGTGGGTGCGCGGCAATACTCCGACTTCGCACGTTATTTTGCGTATCTCGTCAAAACGCCTGCCGTCAACACGTTTCTTCTTTTCTATTATGAACTTCCTTACCTCTTCTTCCTCTATCTCTATGAGCGCTCTTTTAACTTCACCCCCCGTATGACCTGATTCTTCGGTTGCAAGCTTTTCAATGAGCTCTTTGGACAAGGCGCTCATCGCCTCTTCCCGCTGCTCTTTTGTTGTAAGCTGGTTGATTCCTTCAAGTTTCGCAACAGACAGCTCTTTTACCTTCTTCAGTAATTCCTCGTCGATTTTGCGGAACTCCACATCCCTCTTCTTCTTTCCGCAATCACGGGCCATCTTCTCCTGCAGGTCAATAAGGCCCTGCAATTTTTCATGGGCGAAATTTATGGCATCGTATATGACGTCCTCGCCTAATTCATTACTTCCCGATTCCACCATCACAACACCGGAACGCGTTCCTGCAACCACCATATCGAGGTCGCTGGACTCAAGTTCTTTGAACGTCGGATTTATGACAAATTTTCCGTCTATCCTGCCCACCCTGACGGTCCCGATAGGTCCGTCAAAAGGTATGTCGGATATAGTGAGGGCGGTCGATGCGCCTATCATCGCCAGTACATCGGAATCATTCTCGCCGTCACTTGATAATACGATGGACACTATCTGGACTTCATTTATAAAACCTTTGGGAAAGAGGGGCCTTATAGGCCTGTCTATGAGACGTGCCGTCAGGATCTCTTTCTCTGAGGGGCGGCCTTCGCGTTTAAAAAAACCGCCCGGGATCTTCCCTGCGGCATATGTCTTCTCCTGGTATTCGCATGTAAGAGGAAAAAAGTCTATCCCCTCCCTTAATTCCGCTGAGCATACTGCGGTAACTAGCACAACGGTCCCTCCCAGCTGCACCGTACATGAGCCATCAGCCTGTTTCGCCATCCTGCCTGTTTCGATTATAATCTTAGAGCGGTCTATATCTGCTTCAAATTTTTTATCCATTTTCTCCTTGCGACTTTCTGTTTTTTATTTTCTGAGGTCTAACTTCTTTATTATATCCTGGTATTCCTTGCGGTCTTTCTTTTTAAGGTAATCCAGCAGCCTTCTTCTTACGCTGACCATTCTTAGAAGCCCGCGCCTGGAATGATGGTCGCTTTTGTGAGCCTTGAAATGATCCGAAAGGGAATTTATCCTCTCTGTAAGAAGCGCTATTTGAACGCTCGGGGACCCTGTGTCCTTCTCGTGCGTTTTGTAGTTTTTCACTATCTCGTTCTTTTTCTCTTTTACTAATGCCATTTTATTACCTCACTTTTTGCTTATATTAACATAAGAGCGGGATTTTGTAAAGTCTTTTATCTAAACTATACGGCGCGCTCGCCTTGCATCTCTTTTTATCTGGGCCATCAGGCTGCGCTCGTCTTTAAACTTTTTTTCATCCCTCATCTTCTTAATGAACAATATCTCGATATCCTTGCCATATATGGCATCATGAAAATCGAAAAGATGCGCTTCTATGGCCGGCTCCTTGTCCCTTGAGCCGTAAAATGTAGGCCTTGTGCCTATGTTCAGGACCCCCTTAAATTGTTTCCCGCCTAAAAGCGCCTTTACGGCATAGACGCCGCTCGGAGGGACGACCTCGTGATGCGGGTTTATGTTGGCGGTCGGGTATCCGAGTTTCCTGGCGATACCGGCGCCGCCGATAACCGTTCCGTAAACCGAGACCCTCCGGCCCAAAAGCCTCCGCGCCGCGGTAATACGCCCTTCCGTGATCAGGTGGCGTATAAGGCTCGAGCTGACAACGGCTCCGTCCTTTTTCACGCTTTTTACGATATGGACCTTTACCCCGAAACCCCTTGCGATCTCCTTCAGCTTCCGGCCGCCGGCCCTTGCGCCTTTGCCGAAATAAAAGTTCTCCCCTATAAATATCTCCTTCGCGCCGAGCTTTTTGATCAGTATATTCTCCAGGAACTTTCCGGCTGAAAGCCCGGCAAGCGTAGGCGTGAAATTCAATATTATAAGGGTGTCCGCTCCGAGTTGGGCTATAAGCCTCACCCTGTGATCGAGCGAGATAAGGCTCTTTACCTTCGATTCCGGGTTCAGGGCCTTCTGGGGATGAGGGTGGAAAGTCAGGATGACACTTTTCATTCCTGTTTTCCTGGCGCGCGAAATTGTCCTTTCTATGACTTTCCTGTGCCCGACATGCAGTCCGTCAAACACGCCTATTGTCACGACTGAGCCCGATGTATCCTTAAATGCCTTAAGGCCTTTTAATACTTTCATATTTTAAGCAATACTTTTTCCAAACTGGCACCGGTAAAATTCTTTACCACATCCATATCTATGGAATTTTCTATGCCAAATTTGCCGGAGCGTGTCCTTCTGAGCCCTGACAGGTAAGCGCCGCATCCCAATTTTTTCCCGATATCCACGGCAAGCTGGCGGACATATGTCCCTTTTGAGCAGGCAAGCCTGAAACGGACCTCGGGCAGCGCTATGCCAAGGACCTCGAGTTTCTTTATGAAGATCTTCCGCCCCTTCGTCTCTATCTTGATGCCTTTTCTGGCCAGCTCGTAAAGTTTCTTTCCTTTATACTTCACCGCCGAATACATCGGGGTCTCCTGCTCTATCTCGCCCGAAAAACCCTCAAAGGCCTTTTTTATATCTTCATCCTTAAGATCAATCTCTCCGGCGTGATCCGATACCTTTCCCCATGCATCACCGGTATCGGAGGTCGCGCCCAATTTAAGGGAGCCTTCGTATTCCTTGTCCTCGGATAAAAAACGATTCGAGGCTTTTGTGTATGAGCCTATTAGCATAACGAGGACACCCGTAGCCATCGGGTCGAGCGTCCCGGCATGGCCGACTTTTTTTATGCCGAACCTTTTCCGGAGAAAATCCACGACATCGTGGCTTGTCATGCCCTGAGGCTTATCGACTATCAGTATACCATCCATAGATTAAACTAAAAACTAAAAGCTTAAAAGTAAAAACTATAGCTAAAAACTCAAAACTAAAATCCAGGTCCGAAGGACACAGTAGTTTTTAGTTATTAGTTCTAAGTTTTAAGTTTTCTTAGCTCCTCTTCCGATTTTTTCAGTACTTTTTTCTCCACTGCCGCCAGCGTCCCGGCAATAACGCACCCCGCGGCCTTTATATGCCCCCCGCCTCCGAAGGCAGCGGCTATGCCGTTAACGTTCACCCCGCTCTTAGAGCGGAAACTGACGCTTATCCTGCCTTTCTTCTTCGGGTCTTCCTTAAAAAATATGGCGATCCTGACATTCTCTATCGATCTGGCATAATTGATAAAGCCTTCGGACCTCGATACATCCATACCGGTGCTTTTGAGCATCTTCCTGGTGACTTCCAGATAAGCCAGGTCCCCGTTCTTGTTGATCTTCAGCGTCGAAAGTACAAGGCCCAGCAGTTTTATATCGGCCACCGACCTCTGCTCATAGACTTTCTCGGAAATTACGGCAGGGTCGAGCCCGTACCCCAGAAGCTCCCCGGCTATCTCATGCGTTACGCGGGACGTATTGTCATAATTGAAAGACCCCGTGTCGGTAAGTATCGTTATGTAAAGGCTGAGCGCCGTCCCTTTATCTATACGCACATCCATGCCCTTGAAAAGACGATAGACCATTTCGCCGGCCGAGCTCGCGTTCGCGTCCACCCAGTTTATATCGCCGAACTGCTCGTTCGATATATGGTGGTCTATATTTATTATCGGCACTTTTTTCTTCGTTATTATATCGGCTACGCGCCCGGTCCTCTTCATGTTAGGGCAATCCAGAACTATAGCGGCGTCAAAATCCCTCACCTTTTCCAGGCAATTAGAGACCTCGCCGGCGCCGGGCAGAAATTCATAATGCTCGGGGATATGGTCATCATCTACGATGACAGCCTTCTTGCCGATCGCGTCTAAAAGCTTTTTCATAGCCAGCTGGCTGCCTATAGAATCGCCTTCGAGGTTCACGTGAGCCGTTATAAGAAAGCTTTTATACTTCTTCAGTGCCTCTATCGCCTTCTTCATTTTTCTTCTCCTTTTTAATCTTATTTAAGATATCGCTTATGTTTCTTGTGTGCTCCAGGGAATTATCTATCCTGAAAGATATCTCCGGCATGAATCTTAACTTTATCCTGTCCGCTATCAGCCCTTTTATGTAGCCCTTGGCGCTATTCAGCCCTTTAAGCGCAAGCGACTTATCCTTGTCTTCCCCCAGGACACTGAAATACACCTTGGCATACCTGAGGTCCGGAGTGAGCTCCACCTGTGTGACTGTCAGGAACCCTATCCGCGGGTCCTTTATCTCGGTCTGTATTATCCTGCTTATCTCCTGCCTTAATGCCTCCTGAACCCTGCCGGGCCTTTGCGTCGCCATCATCTTCCTTTCGGGCATATCCTGCCCATAATTTTTTTAGCGTATCCGATCTCGTCATTTTTATTTTTTAGCTTACCGTCAAGCTTCTCGTACAGGACCTTTTTCATGATCGTCTTGAATTCCGGGCATGGCTTTAGTCCCAGGGACTGCAGGTCCTCGCCTTTCACGCTTATGCGCATCCCGTTATACTTACGGAAAAAATCCTCTATCCTGCGCGTGACCAATTTTTTACCCGGCCCCCGCCCTGATTCCGCTTCCGCCGCGATCATCAATATGACCTCGAAAGATAACGGCTCAAGAAGGCAATATATTTTGCTCGGCAAAAGGCTCTTTTTCGAAGCAAGCTTCTCCAGTATCTTCCCCGCATCTTTCTTATAGGAAACCATCCGTATCTTCTCGCCTCTCCTGAGCGAGAATTTATCGCAAAAAGAAACGGTCTCTTTATAGCTGAGAGGCCTTGTAAGCGCCATCAGATACATCAGCCATTTTTCAATCGATCTTTTCCTGAAGGCCGAGCCGTTATACCAGGCGCAGATTTTATCTATCAGGCCGTAAAGCCTGACCATCTGAGCCGATAACTTCATCCCGGGATGCAAAAACCGCAGCTCGTCAAGCTGCGCCATCCTTTTAAGCGACTTCAGAGGATCCTTTTCCTTAAGGATAAGTTCTATCTCATCCCGTATGCGTTGAGGCGCCACTTTGTCGAACATCTCTTTCTTTATAGCCGTCTTTATCAGCTCCTCTGTATGGGCGTCTATCCTGAAGGCGAACCTCGACTCGAACCTCACCGCCCTGAATATCCTAGTCGGATCGTCTATAAAGCTCCCGTCATGCATCACCCTTATCCTGCCTGCGGACAGGTCTTCTTCTCCGTTAAAAAAATCGATAAGCTGGCCGAAGCTGTCCTTATTGATGCTTATGGCCATGGCGTTCACGGTGAAATCCCTGCGGATGAGGTCGTCCTTTAAAGAACTGAACTGGACTTTCGGAAGGGCCGCGGGATGTTCGTAGATCTCCTTCCTGGCCGTAGCGAGATCTATCTTGAATCTGTCTTTTGTGATAACCGAGCACGTCCCGAACCTTCTGTGTATGACAAGGGACGCGCCCAACTCCTTCGCCAGCTCCTGGCCCAGTTTTATGGCATCGCCCTCTACTACTATATCGAGGTCCAGATTTTTGACGCCGAGTTCAAGGTCCCGGACAAGCCCTCCTACGACAAACGCGCGATAATCTACCGAATTGGCCAGGTTGCCGATATTTTTCAGAAGGCCCATTATTTCGGCCGGCAATACCGACACCATCTTCTTTAAGAGGTTTGAAACCACCCTAGCATCCACTGCCGGCGGCTTTAAAAATAGGGTCTGGTGTACGCTTTTCAGCACATCGGTCCTGCTCACGACCCCGATGACTTTTTTGTTTTTTACTATCGGCAGCACACCTATGTCGTTTTCCGTCATCATCTTCTGGATATCATATAACGGCGTATCGGGCCTGGCCGTAAATATATCCCTGGACATATAACCCTTCAGCCGGGAGTGGCCGAACCCGCTCTTAATGGCTTTGTTTATGCCGTCGGACTTCATGATGCCTACGAGAGTGTCCTTGTCCACCACCGGCATGCTTGATACCTTTCCTTCCTTAAAAATATTCGCTACCTCATCTATCTTCTGGTTCGCATCAAGCACCCTGACGTCTCCCGACATGATGTCGCCGGCGCATATCTTCGTCTTTATCTTATTCTTTAATATCTTTATCAGCCTTTCCTTTATATCAGCCAGCGCCATATTCCGGACTTTAGCGCTTGCCGCGCCGGGATGGCCGCCGCCTCCGAAATTCGACAGCACCTTGTTCATATCTACTATAGGGACCGAGCTGCGCCCGATAACATCGACCCTACCTTTCAGGGTATCTATCAGAACAAAGAGGACCGGTATATTCTCTATTTCCATAAGTTTATGTATTATCATACCGAGCTCGCCCACATAGCTGTCGCTGCTCATCTCTATCATTGTAACGCTTATGCCGTTCACAATTATCTTTTCGGTGGAATTGATGAGCCTGACAAGAAGCGATAGTTCCTTTTCAGTCAACTCCCGGTTAAGGTAGCTGGCTACCATCGAAAGGTTCGCTCCTTGCGAAAGGAGAAAACTCACCATATCCACATCCAGCTTCGTCGTTGTCCTGAAGGTAAGGGATCCCGTCTCTTCGTAAATACCCAATAACATTACGGTCGCCTCCAGCGGAGAAAGTCCGATGCCTTTATTTTTTATGATCTCGGCCAGCGCCGTGACTGATGCCCCCACCTCTTCCGAAATGTCCTTGTCGGCTACTATATCGCCCTTCATGGCGGGATGATGGTCGTATATAACTATTTCCGCTCCTTTATCCACGAGCTCCGCGGCAATGCCTATCCTGGATTTATGGCGTGTATCGACAAGTATCAGCCGCGTCACGTCGTCAAGCCTGCACTCCTTTTCGGACTCCACCGATATAAGCTCTTTGGCGAGCGACAGGAATTTGCGGACGGATTCTTCCGGAGAGCCAGGCAGTAAAAGCCGCGAGTCCGGATACAGCTTCTTCGCCGCAACCATCGACCCCAGCGCGTCAAAATCCGCATTTATATGTGTCGTTATCAGATCCATTTTCCTTCACTCCGCTTCTTAAAATTTTTCGCGCCTTACTGAAATGTGATGGGGCGAGTGGTGAGCAGGGAGTTAAAATTTCGAGGCAGCGTACGAGAAATTTTACCTAGCGAAATTTTCACATGGTTGAAAATTTCGCGTCCCTGCGAACCACGAGCCACAGCACATTAACTAGCTGTGGCGAAAAATTTTCCCTCTCCTCTACGCCCTTGGATGAAACTGTCTGTGGATAGACTTCAGCCGCTCTTTGTTTATGTGCGTATAGATCTGCGTCGTGGAGATGTCCACGTGCCCCAGCATCTCCTGCACGACCCTCAGGTCCGCGCCGCGCTCCAGAAGATGCGTCGCGAAACTGTGCCTCAGGGTATGCGGCGTAATGCCCTTCTTTATCCGCGCCCGCTTCGCGTTAGACTTTATCATCTTCCAGAACGATTGCCTCGATATCTTCCTGCCGAGCCTCGAGAGAAAAAGATGCGTATCCTGTTTGCTCTTAAGGAGCTTGGGCCTGACCTTCTCTATGTACCTGGAAAGCGCTTCCTTGGCGCTTTTTCCTATCGGCACTATTCTCTCTTTATCGCCCTTACCCTTACATTTTATGAATCCGACATCCAGATTCAGCCCCTCCGTCGCGAGCTCTACCAGTTCGGAGACCCTCATCCCGGTCGCGTACATGAGCTCCAAAGCCGCTTTATCCCGTATGCCCTGCCAGTCCTTTATATCCGGTGCAGTCAGCAGTTTATCAACCTCGGCCATCCCAAGGACATTAGGAAGCGGCCTTATCAGTTTCGGGGCATCCAGCACACCCGCGATATCGTCTTTGGCGAGCCTCTCCTGTACCAGAAACCTGTAAAACATCTTTATAGCAACGAGCGCCCTCGATATCGAGTTGCTGGCCATCCCTTTATCTTTGAGGAACAGCAGGTAGTTCGTTATGTCCTGGCGTCTGATCTTGTCAATGTCCGTTATTCCGTTCGATCCCAGCTGCGCGATAAAATGCTCAAGGTCCATCCTGTAAGAGGATATCGTATTCTTGCTCAACCCCTTTTCTACGGAAAGATAATTCAAAAATTCTTCGAGCAGCGTTTTCATAGTTTATACCAAAAATGGGTTGTTCTTTCTCTCTTCGCCTATCGTGGAAGGCTCGCCGTGGCCCGGGTACACGATCGTAGAGTCATCCAAAGTAAGCAGCTTCTCTCTTATAGACCGCATCAAGGCCTTCTCGTCTCCGTAAACAAAGTCCGTCCTGCCTATGCTTCCTCTGAAGAGCGCGTCTCCTGTAAAAACTACGCCGTCCAGCTTCACCGATACAGAGCCGGGGGTGTGGCCGGGCGTGTGAAATATTTTCATTTCGAGGTTGCCCAGTTTCAGCGTCTGTGCGTCTTCCAAAAACTTGCTCGCTTCGGGAGATGTTATCGAAAACAAGAATATCCTCGAAAGGTTCCTGTCCGGGTCCGTCAGGAATTCGCCGTCAAGCTTATGAATGTAGATGGGCGCGTCGAAACTGCCGTTCGCCGCGATGTGGTCGCCGTGGCCGTGAGTATTTATTATATATTTCAGGTTGTACCCGTTCTTTTTCAGCAGATCCTTTATGACGTCAGGGGCCCCGCCCGGGTCAATGACGCAGGCGTCTTTTGTCGAATAGTCAGCGACCAGGTAGCAGTTAACGCCCATCGGCCCGACCACGAACCTTTTCAGGAAAAAGTTATCCGGCATCTTTTGGCTCATCGTCAAAACTCTTTCTTAAAAAATCTTTTACCTTAGTGTAAGAAAATTCCTTGTTTATAAGACGGTCTTCCCTCTCGAGCGTGCTCCTTATGTATTCCCTGTTCGCCACCGACATCTCCTCGTTGAATATCATGTCCTTGACTTTCGTCATCTTCTCTATGTGCGGCTTCATCGCTTCGGCCTTTTCCGGGACGAGTATCCCCTGCATGTCTTTTAGCTGGCCCACTACCTCCTCCGCGCACCTCATATCCTTCTTATGGTTCTCGCCCAATACACTTATAAGCTCGGACTGCCATGACTGCCAGTATGCGAAATGCTTCTTATAAAGTTCGGGAGACGGCGTCTTCGTGTATTTTTTGGCCTGATATATGCGCGGCATCTTCACGGTATCCTTCTTCTTCCTGGTAAACTTCCTTTTGAGGCCCTCGCACCCGGTAATATTCATCAGAAGGAAAAACACCAGTAAAACCGAAACAGCTCTTTTCATATCTCACCCCGTTATTTTTTTAAATTCTTCTTCACCTATTATCTTCACGCCGAGAGCTTTTGCCTTCTCCAGCTTCGATCCCGGATCTCCGCCCGCCACCAGAAAATCGGTGTTCTTGCTTACGCTCGAAGATGCGTTGCCTCCGGAGCGCCGCACAAGCTCTTCCGCTTCGGGTCTGGTTAAAGATTTCAGCGTGCCGGTTATCACGATAGTCTTGCCCGCAAGCGCCCCTGATTTTTTAGGCACCTGAAGCGCCGACATATTCACGCCGGCGTCTTTCAACTTTTTCAATATCTTCATATTCTCTTTGTTCCTGAAAAAATTATATATCGATCCCGCCATTACGGGGCCTATTTCATGGATATCCGTTAATTCTTCAACCGCCGCTTCCTGCAATTTTTCTATTTTCCCGAAGTGGCTTGCCAGGACCCATGCGGCACGCTCTCCGACATGGCGTATCCCGAGGGCGTATATGAGCCTGTTCAGGTCGCCGGATTTGCTCTTCTCTATCGCTGATATCAGGTTGCCGGCGCTCTTCTCGGCCATCCTCTCAAGGGCTTTTACGTCGCCCGGCTTGAGATAATAAATATCCCCATAATCCTTTATCATTGCCTTATCGACAAGCTGATCGACGATGGCATCGCCCATGTTCTCGATGTCCATGGCATTGCGTGAGGCGAAATGCAGCACGGCCTCTTTTATCTGCGCGGGGCAGCCGACATTCTCGCATCTTACGGCAACCTCCTCGGGCAATTTCACAAGTTTCGATCCGCACACAGGACATTTCGCGGGGACACGGAACGCCCTTTCGGCACCCGTTCTTTTTTCCATGGCTACGCTCAATACCTTGGGTATTATCTCTCCCGATTTTTCCACGTAAACCTTATCCCCTATCCTTACGTCGAGCCTCTCTATCTCGTCAAAATTATGCAGAGTAGCCCTCGATACTGTCGTCCCGGAAAGGTGCACCGGTTCCAGTATCGCCACAGGCGTTATAGTGCCGGTCCTGCCTACCTGCACTATTATATCCCTGACCTCTGTCAGCGCCTTCTCCGCAGGAAATTTGTAAGCTATCGACCAGCGCGGGCTCTTGGAAGTCACGCCGAGTTTTTCGCGCTGCGACAGGTCGTTGACCTTCAGCACCATGCCGTCTATTTCACAATCTATTTTCTCCCGCTTATCTTCCCACGAATTACAATATTCGATGACCTCGTCTATAGTGCGGCATAGTTTATAATGCGGGTTTACTTTGAAGCCGCATTCTTTAAGGTAATCCAAAACCTCTGTATGTGTTTTGAAATCCATCCCTTCGCAGTGCCCTATGCCCCACACGTAAATATCCAGCCCCCTTCCCGCAACGATCTTCGGATCCAGCAATTTCAGGGACCCGGCAGCGGCATTCCTGGGATTAGCGAAAAGCTCTTCGCCCGCCTTTTCCTTCCGGCGATTGAGCGCCTCGAAGGCCTTCTTCGTCATGTAGACTTCACCCCGCACCTCTATCAATTTAGGGACCTTTTTGACCTCGCGCGAAAACTCAAGCGGTATGGAACGTATGGTCTTCAAGTTCACCGAAACGTCATCTCCCTCCAAACCGTCCCCCCTTGTCGAGCCCAGTGCCCATTGCCCCTTTTCATATAGAAGCGAGATGCTCACTCCGTCGAATTTCAGCTCAACGACATATTCGATCCTTTCAGGGCCCAGGTTCTTCCTGACCCTGTTATCGAACTGCCTAATCTCCTCGGCCGAATATGTATTGTCGAGGCTCATCATCGGCGCTATGTGCCTTACCGCCTTAAAACCTTTGACCGGCTCTCCCCCGACCCTTTGCGTGGGGGAATCCGGCGTTATGAGTTCCGGATGGGCGTCCTCAAGGTCTTTCAGCTGCCGGTAAAGCCTGTCGTATTCCTGATCCGCGATCTCGGGCTTATCAAGGACATAATAAAGACGGTCGTGGTGTTTCAGTGTATCTCTTAATTTTTCTGCTTTTTCTTTTATATCTTTGGAAACCATGATTACCTTCCTTCTGAAAGCCTGGACGCCAGAAAACCGGGAAGCCCGGATCTTAGTATTTTCTTTTTGGCTGTCTCGACATCATAGGCCACTCTTTTTATTTCAACCGCCGAGGACTCATCATCATAAACGGCAAAACTCGCCCTGGGGTCATTATCCCGCGGCTGGCCTATGCTGCCTGTATTTATAACATATTTGGACTTAGGCCTTATTCTGGCTCCGGGCAATTCCAGGAATAGCGCCTTATCATTGTCTTCGGCGAATATCCCGGCGACATGCGAATGGCCTACAAAGCACAAGTGCGTCTTCATGAGGTTCATGGTCACGTAAGCATCGCCCTTATTTAATATGTAATTGAATTCCTGCGGCGCTTCAAGTGACCCGTGCACCAGCGTCATACCGCCTTCTTCGCTAATGAGCTCGAATTTCGCAAGATAATCAAGTTCCTTCTTGGAAAGCGCCTTTCTGGTCCAGATTACCGCTTCTTTTGCGTATTCATTGAAATAATTCAGATCGAAAAGGCCCAGCACTCCCCACTCATGATTGCCGGCTATCAGGACATCCGGCTTCAGCGACTGAACCAGTTTTACGCACCCGGAAGGATCCGCGCCGTAACCTACCACGTCCCCCAGGCATATATACTTGTCTATCCGCTCTTTGGCCGCCTGCTCAATGACTGCCGTGAACGCTTCAAGATTACCGTGTATATCCGAAATAAAACAATATCGCATCTAGAACCTTATGTCGAAACCGTCAAATTCACCGGTTGCTTCACTCCATTCAACATCAACATCTCTTATATATTCCCTGAATACGCCGTCTATTTTTTTTAAAAAATCTTTCAGCGCAGCCTCATCGCCTTCGCACATGGTTTCGACCCGTCCGTCACTTAAATTTTTAACCCATCCGGCGATGCCCAGCGAAACGGCTGTCCGCTCCGCCGTGAACCTGAAGCCCACACCCTGAACCGCCCCCGAATAGCAGGCATGAATGCGTTTATTCATAAAGTATTCAGCGTTTTTAAAAACTCCTGCGGAGGATTGAGCCCTCTCCGGAGCTGCTGGGCATAGAAAGCGGCTTTTACCTTATTTTTTTTCTCATAATAAAATATCGCCAGATTTTTCATCGCATCCGTATTTTCCGGGTTTACCTTCAGCGTCTTAAGCCACATATCTTCCGCCTTGTCCAATTCCCCCTTTTTGTAATAGACCAGCCCCAGGCACAAATAGGCGTGATCCACCTGAGGGGTATAGGCTATTTCCTTCCGGAATTCGGCCTCCGCCTCATCGATCATTTTTCTGTCGAGATATATAAGGCCCAGTTTTATATGCGAAAGCGGCATACCGGGTTCAAGCTCTATGGATTTTTTGTACTCGGCCTCCGCCTCATCCCACATTCCGTCAAGGTAATATATGAATCCGACGTTCAGATGGACGAAGGAAGAGTTCGGAGAAGTCCTTGAGGCGTTCGACCAGAAGGCTATCCTGTCTTTGAAGTCTCCCGAATGCAGAAATGTCAGGACAGAGAAAATTACGGCTATAAAGCCGGCCAGCGCCGGGGCCCTGGAACCCTTAAGGTCCATATTTTTAATAAAATCCGTCTCGAGCAATATCACAAGAAATCCGATCATCGGGACATATATCCTGTGCTCCTGGAAATCTAGTACGCATTCATGGGTCGGCCGGATAAACGAAAACAAAAGAAAGGACAGGAACCATGATGTACCGAACGCCACAAGCCTCAGGTCCTTATTCTTTGACCGCCAGAGAACCGCAAAGACAATGATGATGGTGACGATGCCGTAAA
>JAKLDX010000179.1 GCA_022703295.1 Candidatus Omnitrophota bacterium | reverse complement strand
CCTATTACAATATGTATGAATATTACGACAAGCGTGTCTACGAGTTAAAAGATCATAACGCGGAAGACTACAACCAGGCCTTCGGAAAAATAAGGGAATGGGATTACAATTCTGATTCTCCGATAGCTTTAGGGGTATTTTATAAAAAAGAAGCTCCGACGCTGGAGGACAGGTCCGAAAAATATGCCGAAAAGGATGGCGGCAGAGGCGAAAAGATAAAAAAGATAGTGAGGGAGAGCGTTTAAATGGATCCTAATGTACTGCATAATATAAGTTACGGGGTATATATAGTGTCTTCGAATAAAGGGAATTATCTCAACGGGCAGATAGTGAATACGGTATTTCAGATCACGAATGATCCCGTAACGATAGCCATAAGCGTCAACAAGGGGAACCTGACCCACGAGTATATTGAAGCGAGTTCCCGCTTCAGCATTTCCGTCCTCGAGCAGGACACGCCTTTAAGTTTCATAGGGAAGTTCGGCTTCCGCTCTGGCAGGAAAGAGGACAAGTTCAAGGATACAAAATTCAAACTGCTTGATTCCGGATGCCCGGTAGTCCTGGACCATTCAACGTGTTATATCGAGGCGAAGGTGATAAATAAGATGGACTGCCTGACCCATACGCTTTTTCTGGGTGAACTTGTATCCAGCCAGGTCCTGAAGACTGGCAAGCCGATGACATATAGTTATTACCACGAGGTCAAACGCGGGACGACGCCGTCCACGGCGCCTACATTCATAAAAGAGGAAACGCCGGGCAAGACGGTCGGGGCCATGCAAAAATACAGGTGCGTTGTATGCAATTATATTTACGATCCCGCGATAGGGGACCCCGACGGAGGCATACAGCCGGGCACTGCTTTTGAACAGATACCGGATAACTGGGTATGTCCCGTATGCGGGGCAGACAAAAGCCAATTCGTTAAGGAAGGAGAATCTTGCAATGAAACCGTTTGAGATAAAAAAAGGAATATACTGGGTTGGCGCGATAGACTGGAACATGAGGAATTTTCACGGCCACACCTACACTACAAAAAGAGGCACGACATACAATGCGTACTTGATAGTGGATGAAAAAATAGCGCTTGTCGATACGGTCTACGGACCTTTCGCGCAGGAATTGATAGAGAAGATAAAAGCTATCGTCCCGCCGGAGAAAATAGATTATGTGATCGCCAACCATGTGGAGACCGATCATTCCGGGGCGATGCCGGAATTGATGAAGTTATGCCCCAAGGCAAAGGTTTATTGCACTCAGAAATGTAAAGAAGGGCTTTTCAGGTATTATTACGGGAATTGGGATTTTCAGATTGTTAAAACGCTCGATAAGCTGAAACTGGGTAAAAGGACCCTGAGTTTTATCGAAGCCCCGATGATACATTGGCCGGACAGCATGTTCACCTACTGCGCGGAAGAGGAGCTGCTGATGCCCAACGACGCTTTCGGGCAGCATTACGCTACTTCCGAAAGGTTTGCCGACGAGGTTGACCAGTGCGCGCTCGCGGACGAGGCCGCCAAATATTACGCGAACATACTCTGGCCGCTCGGGTCCATGATATCGAGAAAGATAGAAGAAGTCGTGAAGATGAATATCCCGATAAATATGATAGCGCCGAGCCACGGCCTCATATGGCGCAAGGATCCATTAAAGATAGTGAACACCTATATGGAGTGGGCTAAAAACCAGACGCAGCCGAAAATTGTAATAGCATATGAGTCGATGTGGGGCGCCACGGAAAAGATGGCCAGGAAGATGGCGGAGGGCATCGCGGATTCAGGCATCGATGTTAAGGTTTACGATGTGGCGCAGTCGGACAGGACGGAAATTATAAAGGATATGCTGGATGCCAAAGGATTCATGATAGGGTCTTCGACCCATGATAACGACATGCTGCCCAATATGGCCGGATTCCTGGAGTTCCTGAAAGGGCTGAAGCCGAAGAACAGGCTTGCCTCAGCGTTCGGTTCCTATGGTTGGGCAGGCGGAGCCGTTGCCTCTATAGAAAAGGTGCTGAAGGAATCGGGCATTGAGGTCAGCGGGCCGTCGATATCAGCAAGGTTCATGCCCGACGATAAAGAGCTGAAGGCCTGCTATGATTATGGTGTGGATTTTGCGGCGAAGATTAAGGCTTGAAGTATATCGGGTATCTGTTAAAATAATGTATGGTTAAAAGGGGGGTGTTATATGGCAAAGAAGGCCGGAAAGAAAAAAACGAAAACAAAGAAGGCAAAATATGTCTGTGAGGTATGCGGCTTGGCGGTGACAGTCGATAATACGTGCGGGTGTGTGGACACCTGCGATATAGTCTGCTGTGGTGCG
>JAKLDX010000178.1 GCA_022703295.1 Candidatus Omnitrophota bacterium | reverse complement strand
AGAAAGAATATTATGAGCGCGATTACCATCGCAGATATTTCTTTTAACGGCAGATTTCTTTTCATTTGAGCCTTTCTATGTGTTTCGATAAAGCCTCGGCTATTGCCATGCTGCCTTTTTTGCTGTAGTGCTCTGTATCGGTATAGTAAGAAGTACGGTCGCCTTTTAGAAATATGCCGGAAAGGTCCGCCACTATCACTTTCCGGTCATCGCCAAAAACAAGCTTGAAATATCTTTTTAATCTGTCATTCGAACCGGGGTCGTCAAGGGATTCATCCGGCGCAAGCGCGCATATGACGGTTTTGCCATCGCGCGTCAATCCCTTTACGAAATGATAAAAGCTTTTTGACTGGCTGTCCTTTACTTCGAAAGCTTTCGGGACGTCTACGATATTCTCGAAAAATTTATCTTTTTTATATCCTTCTTCAACACTGCCGTATCTAATGCGGTAATACTTTTCCACTAAGACTGTCGGGCATATAAAGTAATACCTGAAATGGCGCAAGATGAAGTTGCCGGTCCTTTTAGTGTAGGCGCTCCGGAAAAGTTCTTCTTTAAGTTTTGCCATCTCGGCCGGCGTTGGATTCTGAGGGATGTCAGGTATGTGTTCCTTCATGAAGTAAAAGACGGGAATATCCACATCCAGATAGCCGAACATTCTGTATGCCGGCTCGAAGCACGGGCAAAGCCTTTCACCCGTAGCCGCCAGATTTAACACGGTATAAGTCTTATCGACTTGTCTCGATCCGTTAAGAATATTTTCGAGATAAGCGGCGATGGTATCGTGCGAGCTTTCGCCGTAACCCATGGCGCAACTGCCGCCATATATCGCTATGCGGACCTCATTTTTCTTCTTTTCGCCGGCTATCTTACCCCTGTATCCTCTGTAATTCAGGCTGGAGCTTTCATCAAATTTTCTGTGACAGGCGAGGTCAAAAAACATGAGGCCAGATAAGAGGACTAAAAATATTGCCAGCGAGATCGCCGACCCTATTAAAACAGCTTTCAAGGCTTGCTTCATATTACGAATATCCTGTATTTTATCGCGCTCTTCCAGATAAGATATCTTTCATAAATATAGGAAAAGTATTTTGTTATGCCGACGATAATATCATTAAAAGAGGCATACCGCTCATTCAGTATCATGAGCGGTGGGCAGAGGATCAATATCAATTTTTCGAGTTCCAGCACTTTCATGTTGAACCTGGGCTTGGGACCGCATTTAAAATTGCCGGCCCATCCGTGCTTCTTTATAAGATAGACTCTGTCCTCGGCGCGCTTTGCCTTTTCCATGACGCCTCTTGGTGTCAGTTTTTTGGTCTGGTGTACGACAAGCATGTCCGACGAAAAGGCTATATTGCCTATCTCCTGTATCCGTAAAGCAAGGTCCCTGTCTTCGCTGCCCCTTCTGAAATGAGAGTCGAAGTATTTTACCTTATCGAGCGCATCTCGTCTATAGGCTACATTGCATGTCATGAACTCTCCCGGCCCATACTGAAAAGTATCCTGGTCGCTGACAGTGACTTTCGCAGGAGACTCGTAAAGTGTTTTGCCTTCCACGCCGACAGCGTCGGTTTTTTCAAAAGTGAGCATCCCCTCCTCGAGCCAGTATTTTGATGGTATGCAGTCGCCATCAGTAAAGAATACGTAATCACCGGAAGATCGCTTTATCCCGATATTTCGTAATTTAGCAATACCTACTTCCTGCGGTTCGTATATATATCTTATCCTGGGGTCTTTAAAGGAATTTACTATAGCGGCAGTGCCGTCCTTTGAACCATTATCTAGAACGATAAGTTCAAATTCACTGCGGGTTTGTCGTAATATGGCGTCTATGCATTTACGGACATGCTTTTCCTCGTTTTTTATGACTGTAATAATACTTGTCTTCATAAAAGTCACCATGTAAAATAAGATCTTAATATCAAATCGGGTCGCCGGGTCATGCTCGAAGTCAGAAAACAGGCGTGGGTGCAGGCGCAGGTCTTTGCTTTCTTCATCATCTCTTTTGCTGAGTCTGACTCCAGGATCGTTTTAAAATCATAACCTGCGTCCCTTACGTTGCCAATCGCCTTTGTAAGCTCGCATATTCTTACGTCTCCGTCCGGCTCCAGCACAGCTATCGAGTGCCCCGCTTGGCAGGTGAACGGTAATTTTCCGTCTCTCAAAATGCGGGTGTAGAGATTATATATGTACCTTGTCCTGTTGGTAGATATCAGAGATTTTATGACGTTGCCGATATTTTTGTCATTCCAGTACTTTGCATACGCGATAAGCTTTTTTGACAGCTCATCCCATTCTTTATGAGAAGGCGCGCGTAAATCTTTATCATGTGGCGAGCCGCGCATGGGTGAAGGGCCGTGA
>JAKLDX010000177.1 GCA_022703295.1 Candidatus Omnitrophota bacterium | reverse complement strand
GGGAACCACGGCTTTATCCCCAGGACGACTATGGCATCCTCATTATTTAAAGCGAACCTGATCCCTTTCAAGAGGCAATCCAGGTGTTTTTTCTCATGCGGTATGTAATGGTCCGCGGGCAAAATGACCATGACCGCATTCCCCACTCTCTTCCGCAGGGCCAGGGCTGCCAGGGTTATCGCAGGAGCGGTATTACGTGAAATCGGCTCCAGGATAAGATTGTCTTCCGGTATATTAACGAAATCTCTTTTTGCCAACCTGAGATTTTTTCTATTGGCGACAACCAGCATGTCTTCCTGCCGGATTATTTTTCTCGCGCGGTCCAGGGTCTTTCTGAACATGCTCTTCCGGTCTTTGGTCACTGAAATAAAGGACTTAGGTTTAGCGTTCGTGGATAAAGGCCTGAGGCGTTTGCCCTTTCCGCCGATCAATATGACCGCATACACACCCTTGCCCCTGACTTTATCCATGTATCGCCCTTGCCAGCTTAGCGCTGAAATTCGTTATCCTCTGAATGGTATTTTTTCTTTTGCTTATGATCTTAACGATCGCGCTTCCGACGATGACACCGTCCGCGACGGACGCCATTCTGGATGCCTGCGCGGGACCTGAAATACCGAATCCTACGGCGACCGGTTTATCTGTAAGCGACTTAATAAGCCTTATTTTGGACATAACCTCCGGCGGCAGCTTCGACCTTGCGCCTGTGACACCCGTTAAAGAGACATAATAGATAAATCCGCGCGAGCTTGCAGCTATTTTCCTTATCCTCTCCCTGGTCGAAGTGGGCGCCACCAGAAATATGGCGGCTATACCGAAGGCCCTGCTGATCCGCTTAAGGTCTTCAGCCTCTTCGAACGGAAGGTCCGGGACTATAACGCCGTCAACCCCGCAGGCCTTACAGCTTTTAAAGAACCTCTCCAGCCCGTATTTCAGCACCGGATTGTAATACGTCATAAAAACTACCGGCATGTCTGTTTTGGCTCTGAGCGACGCGGCCATGCCGAATATCTTTTTCAGATTAACGCCTTTTTTCAGGGCGCGCTGAGAGGCCGCCTGTATCGTCGGGCCGTCTGCCAGCGGGTCAGAAAAAGGTATGCCGAGCTCCAATATATCGACGCCGGATCTTTCCAGGGCCAGGGCTATTTTCTTAGTCATGGCAAGGTCCGGGTCCCCGGCCGTCACATAGGCAATGAATGCCTTCTGCTTTCGCGCCTTCAATTGTTTGAACTTCCTATCGATTCTGTTCACCCATCTCCTCCTCGAATATTTTTTCGCTTCTGCCTATGGCGGAACTTTTGGGCGCTTGCCGAAGCGAATCTTGAAATTTTCGATACCTTATGGCGGTTTAGGCTTTACCATCGAAAATTTCACGACAGCAAATTTGCATGCCCAATGCAAATTTGCGACGAGCGAAGGCAACGCCCGAAAGTTACGCCATCGCTCGGAGGCGAAAAAATTTTACTTTGCCTCCTTCAGCATTATTGGATAATTCAACACAAGTTCATTATTCAGAAAAACATCAACCCAGTACTTACCCGAATTCGGGAACACGAGGTTGTTGAACCTCGAAATAAGCGTATGGTGCCTGTCGATATCGGCAAGCTCGAACGGCTGGTCTTCCGTCTGAAAGACTATCGACTTGTCCTTAGTGTTTACGATGCGCACCTTCTGCGTAAAAGAACCTTCGCCCTTGCACCATCTGTTCACGATGAACATCATGCCATGGGTCGCGGGAAAGTGCCTGGCGTTTATCGCCTCGAAGAGCCCGATGAGCATGAACTTACCGTTCTCCTCGCGCCTCACATCGTCGCACAGCACTGAAAACTGCAAATTCGGTTTTATATCCACATCCCCTCCCTATTAAAATTTTTCGCTCTGCCAGAATGTGATGTGGCGATGTGGTTTGTGAGGGCCTTAAAAGTTCGAGGCAGCGTACGAGAACTTTTATGGAGCGAAAATTTTGCATGGTCAAAATTTTCGCGTCCCGAACAAACCACTCGACACAGCACATTCTATCGCTGTGTCGAAAATTTTATTCCTTCAGCTTCTCCTGAACACGTGTTATTGAGTTTGCCTTGCCGGTCTTGTCGTCGATATCTATTATGACGCCGTGGAGCTGGACATCGCCCTCGGCCATTTCAAACTTCATGGGCATCTGGGTGAGGAATCTGGTGAGTATCTGCTCTTTCTTCCTGCCTATAACGCCGTCAAAGGGCCCCGTCATCCCGGCATCGGAAATAAAAGCCGTTCCTCCCGGAAGGATCTTTTCGTCCGCTGTCTGGATATGCGTGTGAGTGCCTACCACGGCGCTAACCGTGCCATCGAGATACCATCCCAAAGCGACCTTCTCGCTGGTAGCTTCCGCGTGAATATCC
>JAKLDX010000176.1 GCA_022703295.1 Candidatus Omnitrophota bacterium | reverse complement strand
GCTGTGCCCGAATCCGTGAACGGCAAGAGCAAGGATAGCGTGCTCGGGTTTCATGACTAAAAATGTGCCGTCATCAGCCTGCAGTTTCTGGGCGGCCTCCCAGACGGCATCCATATCTATTTTTGACCAGTGGGAATCGAAGAACGGCTTCGATATGTTGACTATGTGCCAATGCAAATGTACGGGAGCAAGAGCGTGCTTTTTATCGTAGTATTTAAAATACATAGCCGCTTTTCTTGATCCGGCGAGACGTTCGATGTAACCGATATCGGCCGGGGGTAAGCTGTAACCCATACCTCGCAACATGGCGTCCGTCTTCTCTATATCTTTTTCTTTGACGAGTATATCGATATCCGCCATTACCCTGGCGCCTATATTATCGCGGAATACCGTATTGGCAAGAAAAGCCCCTTTTAATAATATGCATGATACCGCCTCGCGCGCCAATCCGGTTCGCAGAGTGCCGAGTTCTTCCAATAAAAGATTATTCCTTATAAGATTCAGCTTATAACGGCTCTTTAGCATATCATATATATCGTCAGGCACACCGAACTCTTGCGCCCTATCTTTTACCTTACTGAATAAAAGAGGAGTTACTCTGGAGTGTTCCGATATTTCTAATATAGAGTTCCATCCGGATCTTACGACCGGCAGGGGGCCTATTTTATGGTTAAGGATATTTAAAAGATTTTTCTTCGCGGAGGATAAAAACATTATGAAGCTCTCCGGGCTAAAGCCCGGAGTTTCCATTCGTCCGAGCGAAATCCCGCCCCATGCATCCCCGCCCTCAAGGGCAGGGTTTTGGAGCGGCGGGATAAATTGCGGTTACGCCTTCTCTTTCACGCAATCTTCGATATAAAGGATCGGGTGAGAGGTAAGATCTATATCTTTGGGTTCGGTCAGTTCATCGCCGTACGGATCCGATACTATGCTTACGACCGGCCTGAATAAAAGATCCGGATGGTTTACTGTAACTACACCTGTCTCTTTAGAGCTTAAAAGCACCGGAGTCCCCACCGGGTATACTCCGACGCTATTTATAAGGGACTTTATTACCTTTGGCCCGAAAAGCTTCTTGTTCTTCAATATTATATCGAGCGCTTCGAGGGGCGTATACCTAGGTCTGTAAGGTCTTCTGTGGGTAAGGGCCTCGTATACGTCCACCAGCCCCACTATCTGCGCGAGTATATTTATATCGTCTGCCACCAACCCTTCCGGATATCCGGAACCGTCAGCGCGTTCATGAGCCTGCTTTATTATCTTCAAAACCTTTTCGTTTATATCCTTTGTGGATCTCACCATTATGTCTACGCCGAAATCCGGGTGCTTTTTTATATTATCGTGCTCATCCTTTTCAAGCTTCGCCGCTTTCATTCTTTCATCTATACCTGCAAGCCCTATGTCGTGAAGAAAAGCGCCCGTACCCAGATCTATGAGTCGGTCCTTATCCAATCCGAATTCCATTCCGACCGCCAGTGAAAGGAAATATACATTCACGCTATGGCGGTACAGATAATCTTCGGACCCCGGATAGTCAAGTAGGCAGCGCCATTGTATTATGTGGCCGTGTTCGGCAAGTATTGGCATCGACTTCTCGGTAAGAGAATTTATCGAGGCGAGAAAACCAGCCTCTTTTTTGAGATCGCTGGTATAGAAATGCTTTACCGCCGCCAGGACTTCGTCATACAGGAAATTGGCCTGGGCATCCGCCTCCTTGGACATCTCCTGATTTATCGCTTTTGAGATCAGGGCCTTGGCCGTGGCCGTAAAAGCCTTTTCCACCGAAAGCTTTATCGAGCCGGTGACAGGAGCTGCCGGGGCGGTCGCGGATTTATCCATTATAATAACATCTTCCGGCTTTTTTTTCTGTTCCGGGCTAACCCCCTGCCCCTTATCGGGCATTATTATGATCTCTTCCGGGCGTTTTTTCGGAGGCTGCCCATCCGGACCTTTTTTATGCTTTTTTAATATATCGGATATCCTGAACATACTCTTAGAGCCTTTCGTTCAAATTAGGTATCGCATCCTCTTCCAATCGTTCTCCGGATCTGAAATTATCGGCAGGATGAGGGACTTCGATGTCTTCCTCGGCCGAAACGGCATGGAACTCCATGTCGGCCTTAACTTTGGCTATAGTGGTCTTATCCACTAATTTGGCGCCGGTGCCGAAACCTATCAGCAGCGCAAGGTCACATATAGTATTTATACGCCGCGGCACGCCGCCTGAAGCTAGGTAGATATCTTTGTATATATCTTCAGAAAATATATTTCTTTCGGCGCCGGCCACTTTCAGGCGGTGATTTATATACTCGACCAGCTCTTTTTCGTTTAAGTGCCTTATGTGATAAGAGACCGCCATCCTCTGCGCAAGCTGCGGTATCGACGCTATTATCTCCCTCAATTCGGGCGA
>JAKLDX010000175.1 GCA_022703295.1 Candidatus Omnitrophota bacterium | reverse complement strand
TTTGAAACCTCAAAAGCCACAAAGGGCGGAAGGAGATACCTCCCTTATGCATTCACCGAGCAAGGCATCGCAATGCTGTCGAGCGTTCTTAAAAGCGAGAAGGCCATACAAGTCAACATCGCCATCATGCGGGCATTTGTAAAATTACGGCAGATCCTATCTACTCACAAAGAACTCGCCTCTAAACTTAAAGAGCTCGAAAATAAGATCGAGAGGCACGACACCGCAATCCAATCTATATTCGAAGCGATACGTCAGCTTATGACGCCGACGCCACAACCACCCAAGCGCAGGATCGGCTTCAGATAACAATGAAAGTAAATCTGGGGACGTGTCAAAAAGCGCTCCCCCTTTCCTCCCATAATACCTATTGTTAACTAGCCTCCTTTAAGGTATAATACAAAAACAAATTTAAGCTGCTAATAAATAACACAACTAAAATAGGAGACTTGCAATGGGGCTTTACAAAGATTTTTGCGGGTTCGGCAAAAGAAAAAAGAGCGTAACAGAACAGAAGCTGCTCAAACGTAAGATGGTACAGGCTAAGGTCAAAGAACTTAAGGCCGCCGGCAAACCGGTCGACCGGCAGGCGATCAATAAAGAAGTATTCGATAAGGTCCGCAGAAGGCATCAGACTTCAAAGAAACAGAATATATAAGTCGGGAAGCAATTCAGGGGCGTGCCAAATATGAAAAAAACACATTGGTTCGATCTCGGTCGCATAGAAAATCTAAAAAAACGCGGGCTTCAGCATATAATCATCGATAAGACCCCTATCGCCCTTATTTACAAGAACGGCGAATTCAGCGCCACCTCCGGAGAGTGCAATCACGAAAAAGGCCCGTTAGGCAAAGGGCATATGGAAGGCGATTACATTGTATGCCCCTGGCACGGTTGGCACTATCACAGAAAGACCGGGCATGCAAGGCCGCCGAACTATGCCGCATGCCTGCCCAGGCACTCGGTAAAAAAGTCGGGCGGCCACCTGTTCGTGGACCTGACGCCGCAAAACCGGCGCTCTTATTTCCCCCATCCTCCCCATCCGCTTGCCAGAAATATTACACGCAAACCCGGCCCGATCAGGATAGCCGGTATATCGGCAACGCCCATGAGCAAGGCCCTGAAACGATATTCGACATCGGAACATCTGCTGCAGGCGGCGCTTGACCACGCGAGATCGAAATTTAAACTGGAAACAAAATTGATAAAGCTGCGGGACCTGCGCTTCAACCATTGCGGCGGATTTTATTCGATAGACGAAAAGGCCTGCACATGGCCGTGCACATTCTCCCAATTCGACGAGAAAGACCAGCTAGGCGAGGTGTATGAGGCGCTTGTATTCTGGGCGGACATCATCCTGATCGCCACCCCCATCAGATGGGGAAATGCCAGCTCCCTGTATTACAAGATGGCCGAGCGGCTGAATTGCATCGAAAACCAGGTGCTGGTCCATAACAAGAGATTGATAAAAAATAAAGTCGCGGCATTCATCGTGACAGGCGGGCAGGATAACGTCCAGGCGGTCGCGGGACAGATGATGGCGTTCTTCGGGCAATTGGGATTTTTATTTCCTCAGGATCCTTTTATAGGCCATACCCGCGGGTGGGCCGCCGAAGATATGGGCAATAATGTGGAGTACGTCAGGTCGAGCAGAGAATTGAAACAGGGAGCCGGACGGCTGGTAGAACGGGCGCTTGCCGTGTCGCGGTCGATCCATAAGGTTAAAGGCAATAACCGTTTTTAATATCTAAGGAGGCACGTTATGAAAATAGGAAAAATACTTATCGCGGCACTGGCACTTTCGGTATTCGGTATGGTCTTCGGAGGACTTACCTGCGGGTGGCTGTTCAATTGGGTCTATAAGCTCGAGCCAACAAACATCTGGAGGCCGATGGACGGGCCTCCCGGCTTAGGATTCATCGTAGCCGGTTTTGTGCTCAACATAATCCTTACGGTCGTGTACGCATTGCTTCAAAAAGGTATACCCGGGAAGAATAAATTGGCAAAAGGCGCTATATTCGGATTGTGCGTATGGGCAGTAGGAATGCTGCCGGGCATGGCCTCGACCTATGCATTCATGACAGTGGCTGCCGGAGTCGTGATCTATTGGACTCTCATGGGCCTGGTGGAGCTTCCTATCAAAGGACTTATAATCGCCGCAATATACGGCGAATAGCCATTATAATATAAGCGGATTAAATCATATGAAATTAAATAAATTAAAGGCGAGATGATCGTTATGCCTGCCAATAAACCACACGCCCTGAAAGCGATACAAAAATTCAAGATGCTTATTACAAAGTTGCCAATGTTTATAAAGATAAATTGAATGATAATGCAGAAGCAATAAAAACCCTCGAAGAGTTTTATAAACGGTTTCCCGAAAGTGATTTAGCAGTGCAAGTACTTTATAAATTATA
>JAKLDX010000174.1 GCA_022703295.1 Candidatus Omnitrophota bacterium | reverse complement strand
CACTCGGTCGTATCCAACGCGTCATGCACGACGAATTGCCTGGGACCGGTAGCAAAAGTTCTTAACGATGTATTCGGCATAGAAAAGGGTTTAATGACCACTATCCATGCCTATACCAATGATCAGAGGGTCCAGGACCTGCCTCATCCGGATCCGCGCAGGGCAAGGGCTGCGGCCATTTCCATGATACCGACCTCAACAGGCGCGGCTAAGGCCATCGGGTTGGTGTTGCCGGAGCTTAAAGGCAAGCTTGACGGCTTTTCGATGAGAGTGCCGGTCGCGAATGTTTCTGTCGTCGACCTTACGGCAATGCTGAAGAAAACCGCCACCGCCGAAGATATCAATAAGGCCCTCAAGGCCGCTTCGGAAGGCAAATTAAAAGGCATAATGGATTACACCGAAGACGATGTGGTATCGGTCGATTTCAACCATTACCCGGCATCCGCTACGGTCGATTCGAAGATGACGAAAGTGATCTCCGGAAACTTTGCCAAGGTAATAGCATGGTACGACAACGAGTGGGGATATTCCTGCAGAGTGGTGGACCTGGCTGAACTGATGGTGAAGAAGGGCTTGTAAGCCTAGCATAAAGAAAAGCTTCATAAAGAGCCTCGAGCAATCGAGGCTCTTTATTTGCCTGGAAATTTTTCTAGTTCCGCCTGCGACAAGTATCGAAAAGCTTCTTTCCCCCCAGCTCTCTCCTAAAATTTTGAGTTCCCACGAAGCACAATCCCGGGTGTTCAAAATCGCCTATAACGAAAAAATTTCTTAACTTTTCCCTTGACAAAATGATACTAAAATGGTATCATTCAATCAACTGAAAAAGGAGACGCATGAAATTACTTACCAGAAATACGGATTACGCCATACGGGCGGTATGCTATATCGCCGGAAACAAAAAAGAACTTATTTCGGCCAAAGAGCTTGTCGGCGCGCTTAAGATACCGCGTCCTTTTTTACGCAAGATCCTGCAGCGGCTGAATAAAAGCGGCATAGTCAGATCGTATAAAGGCCTTGGCGGCGGGTTCAAATTGGCGCTTCCTGTAAATAAAATTTTCCTGACAGACATCATTGAGGCATTTCAGGGGCCTTTTGTCCTTAACGAGTGCTCATTCAGAAAGGCCTTATGCCCGAACAAGAAAATCTGCCCTCTGAAAAAAAGAATCGATAAGATAGAGGGCTACGTAACAGCGCAATTAAAGTCAATAACGATAAGCGAGCTTTTGAAAGGTTAGGAGCGGCATGGCCATAAGAAAAGTCATAAAGATATGCGAAGAAAAATGTGACGGCTGCGGGCTTTGCATGCCGAACTGCCCGGAAGGCGCGATACAGATAATCGACGGCAAGGCAAGGCTGGTCAGCGACATTTTTTGCGATGGCCTTGGTGCGTGCCTCGGACATTGCCCGAAAGGTGCCATTACTATAGAAGAGAGGGAAGCCGAAGAATACGATGAGAAGAAGGTGATGGGGAATATCGCTAAACAGGGCGGTAATGTCATAAAGGCCCATCTCGAACATCTCAAAATGCACGGCCAGCATGAATACCTGAAAGAAGCCATGGATTTTTTAAGATCGCACGATATGAAAATCGGTGAAAGTTCTCCGGCGCATGCGCATGAACATCCGGGAGGGTGCCCGGGGTCCAAAGTAATCGATCTGGGAAAAAGGGAAAGTTCTCCGGTAAAGAGAACGGGCTCTGTGAAGGCGGAGTCCGAACTCAGGCAGTGGCCGGTACAGATAATGCTTGCGCCTGTCAGCGCGCCCTATTTTAAGGATGCGGATCTTTTGATAGCCGCTGATTGCGTCCCGTTCGCCTACGCCGCGTTCCACGAAGATATATTAAAAGGCAGGATGCTGCTGATAGGCTGCCCCAAGCTTGACGATGCCGCATATTACAAAGAAAAATTGACGCAGATATTTAAGAATAATAATATCAGGTCTGTCGCCTACGCGCACATGGAAGTCCCTTGTTGTTTCGGCCTTACCTCTATTATTAAGGAAGCCATGGCTGTTGCCGGCAAAAAGATGCCGTTTAATGAGATCGTGATAAGCGTAAAAGGTGATAGGTTAAATGATATATAATTGCCCCGGATCTCAGAAATTCAAGCAACCGCGTCCCGAGAGTATCACGTGCCCGGGCTGCCGCGAGGAGCTTGAAATGTGGACAGATGAATTCGAGATCAAATGCCCAAAGTGCAAAAAAATAGTGAAGAGGCAGGAGGGGCAAAACTGCCTTGATTGGTGCAAGTACGCAAAAGAATGCGTTGGCGAAGAGGTATACAAGGATTATTTAAAAAGCAAAAAAAGGAGGTAGAAAATGTTCTGTTATCAATGCGAGCAACGGAGCGGCCAAGGGGGGAGTGGGTGTACCGTAATGGGAGTGTGCGGCAAGGACGCGAACGTCGCCTCTCTCCAGGACCTTCTGATCCATGCCGCG
>JAKLDX010000173.1 GCA_022703295.1 Candidatus Omnitrophota bacterium | reverse complement strand
TTGGGTACGATGATCCGTTCACTATTTATGAGAGGATAAAGATACTTGCCGAAGAGGTCAGGCTGCCTATAGAGCTGCATTGTCATAATGACCTTGGCATGGTCGTGGCATGCTCGGTCGCGGGCGCCAAGGCTGCTATCGACGGCGGCGTCGATGCGTACATCAATACTACAGTGAACGGCATGGGCGAGAGGGCCGGGAACGCGGACCTAGTCAGCGTTATACTTGCGCTGAAATATTCCAGCGGTTTCCAGGGGAAGTGCCTGCTGGATGAACGCGTGAAACTTTCACATGCCTGGAAAATAGCCAAGTACGCCTCATACGCATTCAGCGTGCCGATCCCCATAAACCAGCCCGGCGTAGGCGCTAACGCGTTCGCTCACGAGTCCGGCATACATGCTGACGGCGCTCTGAAGGACCGGAGGAACTATGAGCTGTATGACTTTGAAGAACTGGGCAGGGGTGAGCCCGAGATAATCGATACCGGCAGACAGATCACCGCAGGTGAATACAGCGGTATCAAGGGTTTCCGGAACGTTTACGACAAGTTGGAAGTTAAATTCAAAGATGAGAAAGAGGCGGTCAAGATACTTGAGCTTGTCAGGTACGCAAACGTTCACACCCAGCGTCCGCTTACGGAAGATGAGCTCAGGTTCATAGCAAAATATCCGGAGATAGCCCGTAAGATATTTACGATGTCTCCTTAGCCGAAAAGAGAATTCATGAAAAAAACTCCGGCGGTCTGTTGCATTGCATCAATTCTGGTCATTTTTTTTGCCGCGTATGCATGTGCGGCCGAAAATAAAAAAGAAGATCCTGAGAAGTTGGTCCCTGCGAAGGCTGATACTGCCGCACAAGAAGCGGCTAAGAAGGCCCCTACCGATGCCGAACGTGCCGAATATCTTACAGGTATGATAGAGCATGCACAAGAGGTTGTAGGCGTGGTGCCGGGCCTTAAAGAGGTCAATGAAGGTCTGGGTAAGATTTCTTATACATATCTGGGGACGCCTTTGAATAAGCTGAAAGGGGAAAGCCTCAATAAGCTATATGCGACGGTGCAGAACGAGGTTGCCAGGATAAGGAACGAGAGGCTTAATAAACAGCTGGAGAATATCAGGCAATCGCAGCAGGCCCTCAGGAATGCCCAGCAGGTTGCTCAGCCGCCGGTTATTCCCGCGCCTCCGCCACAGGTTCCTTATGTGCCTCCCACCCCTCAGAACCCTAATGTAGTAAGGCAGCAGAATCCGTATACGCCGCCGACACCTTTTCAACCACCGGCCGTAACTCAACCGCCCAGTACATATACGGCCCAAACACAAAACCAGACGCAGCAGCCGCCTAAACAGCCGGCACTGCCGCCTGAACCGCCGCGAAGGTAAAAACTTATGTCCAATATGATAATTTTAGGAGCACAATGGGGGGACGAAGGTAAAGGTAAGGTCATCGATATCTTCTCCCAGAAAGCGGATTGCGTAGTCCGTTACCAGGGAGGGAATAACGCCGGCCATACCGTAGTTATAGGCAAGGACGAATTCATCCTGCACCTTATACCCTCCGGTATATTGCACAAAAATAAGATATGCGTAATCGGCAACGGCGTTGTGGTAGACCCGAAAGCGCTTCTGGATGAGATCGCGATGCTTGAGAAAAAGGGTATAGATGTTGACGGCAGGCTTCTCATAAGCGAGGAAGCACACGTCATATTTCCTTACCACAAAAGGCTGGACGAGCTTAAAGAGGAGAAGAAGAAAAAAAAGATCGGCACCACCAAAAAGGGCATAGGGCCGTGCTATTCCGATAAAGTCGCGAGATCCGGAATAAGGATAGCTGACCTTTTTGATGAATCCGTATTGAAGGAGAAACTATCCGCCAATCTGGAAGAAAAGAACGATATATTTACAAAGATATATAATGTGGACGGGTTCTATTTTGATGCGATCTATGAAGAATATACAGGCTACGCAAAAAAGATAAAGAAATATGCCTGCAATACGACGGTGATCCTGAACGACGCTATAAAGAAGAAGAAACGCCTGTTGTTCGAAGGCGCCCAGGGCACGCTCCTGGATGTAGACCACGGCACATATCCTTTTGTAACTTCTTCTAATTCTACCGCCGGCGGCGCTGCGACGGGCACAGGCGTGGGGCCTACAAAAATAGACAAAGTCATAGGGGTCGTGAAGGCATATACCACCCGGGTGGGCGAAGGGCCGTTCCCTACCGAATTCGGGAAAGACCTTATGGACAGGTTAAGGACAAAGGGAAAAGAGTTCGGGGCCACTACGGGACGTCCGCGTCGTTGCGGTTGGTTCGACAGCGTGGTTGTGGGCCATTCGGTAATGGTCAACGGCATAGACGAGATAGTGGTTACGAAACTGGATGTGCTGGACGATCTTGATACCATAAAGATATGCACAAAATACAGGTTCGAAGGCAAGACCTATAACCATTTTCCATCGAGCAT
>JAKLDX010000172.1 GCA_022703295.1 Candidatus Omnitrophota bacterium | reverse complement strand
TGCCCTTTGCCCTCTACCTTTCGTTTGACAATATGGCCCTTGATACGAAACAGTATAGTTATAAGGGGGTAACCAGCGCCGAGCCGAAAACGCGGTTTGGCAGGTTTGTGGGAGAGTTCGATGGCCTCGGCCGGATAGTCTATCATTTTAATAAAGGTAATTATAGGACAACTGCCGTTGACCGCGGAAAGGGTGTTCAGAGAGTATCCGTGACCGGCGAAGATGCCGCAAGCATGCTTCTTATTTTCGATTACATAACCTCATCGGATAAAAATTTCGGAACATTATTTGAAGAAATAAGACGGTCCTTGCCGGCAGGGGCATACAGAAACCATGCTTTGTACGTGCTATTCGTTCATAAGTTCCTGATAGGAGAATGTGCGCTAAGCATAAATGCCGATGACATGTTCAGGCTAAGCCGTATCCAGGGCATAATAAATTCCCTGACAGGCGCTAAAAAAGCGCTTGCATTGGAACTTATAGGCAAGATATCTGCCCTCATGGTAGAGGACGAGGAAATGACGAGCCTAAACAGGCCGGCCGATAATGTATCGAAAAAATTGGATGAACCATCTAAACAGGCGATTGAAAGGGAGCATGCCGCAAATTCATCGTCATATTATCCTTGTGAATACACGGAACTCGGCGGAGCGCTTTCCCAGCTTGATATATTTGTCGGGCTTCTCGGCGAGGGCGAGATCGCGCAGAAAATAAAGTCTCGATCAGCCTCTTTTGGCGAAAAACTGGCTTTTATATTGGAATTTTTTCCGAGAGTCTCGAATACAAGGGACCGCTTTCTGAGAGATCTGATAGAAGAAAATTTACCCGCGCTGACTGCATCGGACATAGAAAAGACCTTGGGCCTTTTTAACAGTATTGCCCTTAAGGAGGCGTATTCGGTATTGACGCTTGAAAAGAAAAAAGCGGAAAATCCGCAGGCCTTCCAGACGCTTGAAGACGAGCTTGCGCAAATATTGCAATATTTCCCAAAACTTTCTCCGACGCGAGACGATATATTATTACAGCTCATCGATGAAAAAGCGACCACGCCGCCGCTGATGCAGAAGATAAAGCCATATCTTTTACGCGCCCCGGAAAACATCCGCAATAAGGAACAGGCATATGCGACACTCGGCGCTTCCGTAGTAAACGAATATCTGGCGAAACAGTCACCGCAGGACAAGGCGGCATTTCTCCTGTGGCTTTTCGGCATGAGCGAGAAAAAACCCTTCTTTATAATACGATTTGAGCACGAATACAATGTCAGCCTGGACGGCATGCGCGACGCCGTCCTGAAAAGGCGCCTCGGCCATTACAAGAATGTAGGCGATTCCGCCATGGAAGAGCTGCTGGAAAGATTATTTATAGGAGAGAACGGCATATTCTATAACGACGCGGCAAGCTCCGGATTCCTGGGCGCCCTATACGAAGCAATGATGCCGGGCATGAATACCGGCATTGCGAGGACAATGTATGATGCCGTGTTCAGGAAAGCGTCTCCCGAAAGAAGGCACGAGATCCTGCAGGCACTTTTGAAGAATTTTTCGAAAGAGAAAAGCGCGCCGGGAGGGATAACAAGAGGGCGCGCCATAACAATATTCCTCGAATCGCTCGGCCTTATCGGGGCAAAGCTCGGGCAGTTCCTCGCCGGCAATAGCCAGGTGCCGGAAGATGTCAGGGAAGAATTAAAGAAGCTAGAATCAAGGGCCATGCCGCTCAGCAAGGAGATAATATTCGATCTAATAATTAAAGTATACGGCAGTTTCGAAAATAGCCCCATAGCGGAAGTGCTTGAATCAATAGGCGGGGCCTCGATAAAGGTCGTCTATAAAGCAAGGATGAAGGACGGGAAAGAGATAGCCCTCAAGGTAAAACGGCCTGATGTAGAAAAACGGGTTGAAGAAGACCTGCAATTCCTGCATGAGATACTTTCAGACCCGTCTGTTTCGCAGGCGCTTGAAGCCGAAGGCATAGCTATTCCGAGACAGCTGGAAGAGCGTATGAAAGATATGATACGGGAAGAGATGGATTTAAGGCGCGAAGTCGCTAATCAGGCCCGGCTGCGCAGCGGTGTCGCCGCGTCGTCATGGAAAAAGTCGTTCTTGAATAAAGTGTTCAATTATTTCCTGTCCAAGATGATGAAAAAACCGGCCAAAAAATACAATTTCTCTGTTCCAGTCACATATGATGTCAAGAACAACACCCTTATTTTGGAAGAATTCGCGCGCGGAAAAAAGATAAAAGAAGGCGATACTGATGCAATGATCGCGGCCGCGAGAGAACTTATGCGCCAGATATTCATCGATGGCTTCTACCATGCAGACCCGCATAAGGGCAATATTTTTGTGAGCGATGACGGCAAATCCATAAGCTTTATCGATGTCGGATCGGCTGCAGAGATATCCTTTAAGAACAGATATATACTTGGCCGCTTATTGATCGCGCTTGATAGATCAAGCGGCAGCAGGGTATTCGGGATCATAAGTAAGATCGCGGGGCGTGATATATCGGCCA
>JAKLDX010000171.1 GCA_022703295.1 Candidatus Omnitrophota bacterium | reverse complement strand
GACCTCGGCAACCTGGAGGTCATAACGTGCTGCGCCACTCACGGTTATCTGCCGCTTATGGAAGTCGAGAGGGCAGCCTCGGTCAGGGCTCAGGTCAGGGTGGCGGTCGAAGTTTACGAGAAGATGTTCGGCAGAAAACCCCGCGGCATATGGCTTCCCGAATGCGGATACAATCCCGGGGATGAAGAGATACTGAAAAAGGAAGGAATAAAATATTTTCTCGTCGATACGCACGGCATACTTTTTGGTACGCCGCGTCCGAGATTCGGTGTGTTCAGCCCCTATCTTTGCAAGAACGGTACTGCGGTATTCGGCAGGGATACGGAATCTTCGAAAGCGGTCTGGAGTGCCGTCGAAGGATATCCGGGCGATTATAATTACAGGGAATTTTACAGGGACATAGGTTTTGACCTTGATTACGAATATATCAAACCTTATATAAACGCCGACGGTGTCAGGATAAATACCGGAATAAAATATTATAAAATAACCGGAACGACCAACCACAAGGAAGCGTATGTGCCGGAGGCGGCGCGAGACAGAGCGGCCGACCAGGCCGGGAATTTCATGTTCAACAGGGAAAAGCAGGCCGAATATTTACTGGGCCAGATGGGCGACAGGCTTCCCGTGGTAGTTGCCCCCTACGATGCCGAATTGTTCGGCCACTGGTGGTTCGAAGGACCGCTGTGGCTGGATTTTCTCATAAGAAAAATGGCTTACGATCAGAAAAACGTAGCTCTTACGACGCCCGGTGAATACCTGAAACTGTACAAAAAATATCAGGTGCTTAATCCCGCAGCTTCAAGCTGGGGATGGAAAGGTTACAGCGAGGTATGGCTGGAAGGATCGAACGACTGGATATACAGGCATTTGCATAAAATGGCGGAACGGATGGTGGAACTGGCGAACTCCAACAGGCATGCCAAGGGATTGCTGGCAAGGGCATTGAACCAGATGGCAAGAGAACTTTTACTGGCCCAATCGAGTGATTGGGCATTTATCATGAAGACAGGCTCTCACGTGCCTTATGCGGTCGAAAGGTTCAGGGAGCACGCGGAACATTTTACGGAACTTTACGAAGAAGTAAAACAGAATAATCTCGACGAAGAGTATATAAGATACCTGGAGAACAAGTACAGCATATTTCCTGACATAGATTATTCTGTTTATTGCACCTGAAAATAAAAATAATCCAATATGGACGCAAAGAAAAGATTAGGGGTCGCTTTTCTGTGGCACATGCACCAGCCCTTTTACAAAGACCCCCTCGCCGGTAAATATCTCATGCCGTGGGTCAGGCTTCACGGTGTCAAAGACTATTTCCCCATGGCTCTTCTTGTGGAAGAATCGGATACCGTCAAAGTCACATTCAATCTTGTCCCGTCTTTGGTAGAGCAGATAAATGACTATGCCCACAACAACGCGACAGATGCTTTTCTGGACCTCACCGTAAAAAAAGCCTCCAATCTGGAGGCGGAAGAAAAACTTGCCATACTCAACGATTTCTTTAAGGTGAATTTTAACCGTTTCATTGAACCCAACCCCAGGTATTCGGAGCTTCTGATCAAAAAAGGCGTCAGGCCCCTCGCGGGAACGGCATTAAAGCATGTCATAAAAGGTTTCTCGAAACAGGATTTTCTGGACCTGCAGGTCCTATTCAATCTCGCCTGGTTCCATTCCATCAGTATAGACGACGATATAAATTTAAAAGATATCGTAGAAAAGAAGAAAGGCTATACGGAGAACGACAAAGAGTATGTCGTATTGAAGCAAAGGGAGATACTCGGCCAGATAATCCCGCTATACAAAAGATTGCAAGACAACGGCCGCATCGAAATAACCACAACGCCTTATTATCATCCGATATTGCCGCTTCTTTGCGATACCTCGATAGCTAAGATATCATTGCCGGGCAGGCCGCTGCCGAAAAAGAAGTTTTCGAATCCCGAGGACGCAGTATGGCAGATAGAAGAAGCTATAAAATATCACACCGCGCAATTCGGTACGCCGCCCAGGGGCATGTGGCCTTCGGAAGGAAGCGTGTCCGATAAGGCGCTCGAGATAATGATATCTAAAGGCATAGACTGGGTCGCGACGGACGAAGATATATTGTTCAACAGCCTTTCATCATATGACAGGCAGTATAGGGACACTCAGCTCTTCGACAGAAGGATCATCTACCGTCCTTATAACTACAAGATGGACTCAAGGCACATAACGATGATATTCAGGGACAAGAACCTCTCCGACATGATAAGCTTCAGCTATAATTCATGGAAACAGGATGACGCGGCCTGGGACCTCATAGGGCATCTTAAGAGGACATCTGAGAACCTGAGGCGCGATACCGACAAGGGGCTTCTCGCGATAGTTATGGACGGAGAGAATGCCTGGGAGTATTTCGAGGATAACGGCAGAAAATTTTTCAATACGCTGTACGCTAACATAGACAAGCAGGACGAAGTTTCCTCCACTACGATAAGCGAGTTCCTTGATCTGGAGAGGCCGAAGAGGACCATTTCAAATATATTCCCCGGCTCATGGATAAACCACGATTTTAATATATGGATAGGCCAGGAGCAGGACAACCTTTCGTGGGATTACCTC
>JAKLDX010000170.1 GCA_022703295.1 Candidatus Omnitrophota bacterium | reverse complement strand
AAAATAAAAGCGTTGCATGATATATTAAAGGAAAGAATGAAGTGGTATTGTGATACCGATATAATGTATAAATTAGCATCGGTTGTATTCTTTGAGAAAGGCGATAACCCGACAACATACGACTTTAAGAAAGGTGCTGAAAAACGTAATCACCCAGGACCTGATAAACGAAATAGCCGATGAGCATGCTAAGGGCCGGCGGCTCTACGTTCTTACCGCCAACATCGAAGCAAGAAGAGTGGTCATCTGGGACATGGGGGCGATAGCTTCCTACAGGTCGCAGAGAGCCCTGGAATTGTTCAGGAATGTCGTTATCGCGTCATCCTCCATACCTGCGGTTTTCCCTCCGGCCAGGTTCAAGGTAAAAGCGGGCGGCCAGATATACGAAGAGTTGCATCTGGACGGGTGCCTTGGAATGCAGATGTTCGGAGCAATACAGCTTATTCAGCAGATAAAGGATACACCGGTAAAAGGGAGGATGTTTATTATAAGAAACGGTAAGTTGTACGACGACCCGGTGCAGATACGCCCAATTTTGGCCGAAATAGCGAAAGCATCTGTTGAAATGCAGCTGACGAACCAGGCATACATGGACCTGATCAGGATGTATTCATTATCCAAGGCTTACGACATAGAATTTAATTGTATTTTTATTCCGCAGGACTTTCGGGAAGCCTCAAAGGGCATGTTCGACCCAAGGTATATGGCCAAACTCTTTACGTCAGGATATGATATCGCTATGTCCAAAGAACCATGGCAGAAAATTCCCATTCCGGATATGGGAGAAAAAAAATAGATACTATGAAGATCATAGCCTTGGAAGAAGGATTTTACACCAAAAGCGCTATGAAACTTAAAATAGGGGGCACCGAATATGTTTTCATTTCTTAACTTACCGGCAAAGATAATAGGAATACTGGAGGCGAACATTACGCCGCGCGAGATAGCGTTCGGCGTTTGTCTCGGGATGTTTTTAGGGTTCACCCCGCTTAACGGAACAACGGCGCTGCTTCTGACGCTATTATTCTTCATATTCAAGATTAACCGCATGGCCACCCTATTGACGCTTCCCGTGTTTAAGGTGCTATATCTTCTGGGAGTGAGCAAGCTGGGGGACGGAACCGGTGCATATCTATTGGAGAAAGCAAATTTCCTGACCGGATTCTGGGCGTTTGTAACGAACCTGCCGATAATCGCATACCTGGATATAAACAGGACCACGGTTGCCGGCGGGCTTATCCTGTCGGCGGTACTCTCTGTACCGGTATATTTTATCTCTGAGAACATAGCAAAAGTGATGCTGGCGAAATATTCGCAAAAAATGCAGAACACGGCATTCTCAAAATGGGTGAAGAGGGCTTATCGCGCCAGCAGCATCATAGGCCCCGATGTTTCTTCAATCATCGGGAACGTAAAGGTTACAGTAAAGCAGACCGTTGTAAGCAAGATAAAATCAGCAATAATAAAATCCAAAACGCCCAAGACCGGAATAATGAAGAGGATAAATTTAACCGGCATCGCTGTTATAATAGCTGTTCTTGTCATAATCCAGGTCGGAGTAGGCCTTATAATAAGCCCGGCCGTCGGGGCATTCATAATCGATAGCCTTAACAGCACGGGCGGCGCCAAGATAACAGCGGAAAAGATAAATGTCTGGCCGCTGACGCTTTCGTTCTCGATGAAAGAACTGAAAGTATTCAATCCGCAGGATTCCGGCAAGCGCATTATCAGGGTAGGCAGTGCCTCCGCTCGCATAAGCCCTCTCGCGCTTCTTTCGAAACGGCTGGTGTTTTCAACGGTAAATATGAACGCTGCGGAGCTGGACCTGGAAGGCGCGCCCGACGGCAGCTTTAATATACAGCGCCTTATGGCATCAAAGACTGCCCAGCAAAAGGCTCAGGGGCCGTTCGGGATAAGCAGTTTATGGCGGGGAGCCGCTGAAAAACGCGACTGGTTCGGCAAGATATATTCTGTCGCGAAAAATAAATTCTCGAAAAAAGGCCAGGAACAGGCGAAGAAAGACCGTCAGGACGCCAAAAAAATTACAAGGGTTGTGCAGGACCTCCCTAAAGGCAAGCTCGTCAATTTTAAAACCCCCGCAGACATGTATTTATTTGAAGTTAAAAGTTTGAACATAGACGGCCGCGTGAACGTTGTTCCTAATAATTCGCAGCCGGTGGAACTAAAAGATGCGAGGATTAACCTTAAGCGGGTTGCCTTTGACCCGCAGAACGGGACGAAGCTGGACGGAATAAATTTAAAAGGGGAATTGCTAAAGGATAATGCCACGGCCGGAAGGCTGGAATTATCCTTTTTGAAGGGTTATGCGAGCGCAGGCCAAACGGTGGCATTTAAAGTGGTGCTCAAAGAAGTTGACCTTAACGCAGTGCGTTTTATATATGATGATTCACTTCCCGTGCGTGTAGTGAAAGGCAGGATATCTTTGAATTCGAATACCAGGATAGCCGGTGAAGCGATAGATTCCAGAAACTCCATCACCCTTACAGAGCAGGCGCTTGAACCTAAGCCGGGAGGAGCGGCGGTCGTAGGATTTATTCCTATAGCAGCCGTATGCGATGCGCTTAACCGCATTGACCCGGTACACCTCAAATTCGATATAACAGGTACGGTGGAAAAGCCTGAGTTCGGCGGATTCCAGGAAACGCTGCTGAATCTTATCAAACCGTACGTTGCCAATATCGGTGAACAGATAAAGACCCAGGGTGTAAGTGCCTTA
>JAKLDX010000017.1 GCA_022703295.1 Candidatus Omnitrophota bacterium | reverse complement strand
TAAACCTGCTTAAGTCCACGCCGCGCGGGATCAGGCGGATGCGCTCAAACGGCACGCCGAAATCCTGGACCATGTGCTTCGCCATTATATTCGATGCCACTATCACAAACTTGCCCCAGCCCATCACGGCACTTAAGGCATGCTTTCTGTAATAGCCGTGCGCCGTGGTTATGAACACCCTGTTCGAGGCCTTGCACGCGAAATATCCGATAAGTGCCGGAATCCGGGAGCGCGCGTGCACCACGTCAATATCCTCCGCCCTTATTATCTCGCGCACCTTACCTATCATCTTTATTATGCTAAAGAGCGACTTGTTCCCCACCGGAAGATTGTAGTGGCGCGAATTTATCTTATCGAGCTCCTTGACCAGCCTGCCGCCCGAAGATATCGTTATCGCCTTGTGGCCGTTCGCGACAAGGTACTTGGCGAGGTCCACCGTACCCGTCTCAACTCCTCCGACATCCAAAGATGGCAATATCTGTAGTATATTCATATCGTTCACTCAAAAACTTTTCGGGTTCAACAGAAATTTTTCGGGTTCCATGCAAAGGCGTTTACTTTTGTGGCCGCCTTCCGCTTGCCGCAAATTGCATTGGGCATGCAATTTGCTGTGCAAAATTTCGATGGCCAATGAACCTGCCAACCCGTTAAGCTATTGTGCAGTTTCATTGTCCGTTCTAAACCGCCCAATGTATCGAAATTTTGGACAGTCGCTCCAGGCGGGCCACAAAAGTTCCGCCTGCGCCATATGCCGAAAAATTTTCCCCTAGCTCTTCCCTCCAAAATTTTTTCGCTCACTGCCGGTAATAAAACTTACGGGGCTGGTTCTTTTAGAGCCAGCCGGGATTCGTGCTGAGCGACGACGTTAAAATCGCGAGCGGGCATGGTTCCCGCCAAATACCTATTAAAAGAGCGCTATTTGCGTTACAGGGCACTCCCGACTTATTTGGCGGGAGAGCGAGCGATTTTATCGAGCAAGATTTTCCTCGCCGGGGAAAATCTTGCGTTCGGCGCGAAGCACAATCACGGCTGGCCTGTAACTGATAGCCAGAAATTTTTATATTAACCGCCTTATAGCGGCAAAAATTTTCTCCCTGTCCTTTAATTCCTTCGCAGGACTCGAATCGCCCCATACCCTGCTCAAAACTGCCGCAAGCTCATCTGGCTTCGATATCGCTATGTATCCTTCGCGCTCCCAATCCCGCAACGCACGCTCATGCTTAGCGGGAGCATCTTTCTTCTTTTTCAATTTAAAAACTATTACCTTCTTCCCGGAAGTCACGGCCTCGGATATCATCGACACAGACTCTTCGGAGACGACCTGTATCCTGCTCAAACTCAATATCCCGCCGACCGTCTCATCGAAATTTTTCTCGTTGGCTATCACGAGAAGTTTGCATCGGGGATTGCCGGCCAATTTATCTTTCAGTATATTCTCGACTTCCTTTGATGTGCGCCTTGAAGTGGTCACGAGTAGCTCCGCATCGTGGCTTTCGCAAAACTTAAGCACATTATCCACTACGGGCATAACCGCATCCTTCGTAAGCTCGAATTCCGGATTGCTGCCGCCGATAAAAAGGCCTATCGCCTTATTTTTAACGCCGCCTATCCTTTTCGACAACTTTTCACCGTCATTTTTCAGGGCATCCGGGTCTATCAGGTTGGGCGCCGCGGTGGTCTCAACGACATTCTTCGCCTTCGGCGGCCTGTCATGTTTGGGGATAACCGCGAGGTTGAATTTATTAAGGCCCATGGCTATGCCGGGTTTCATTATCACAACATTCTTCGCCGCGTTCTCTTTTGACATGAACACATTCACCGGCGCAAGGCTTGAGCCGCACGATACGATGAATTCGGCATAGGTCTTCATCAATGTATCGTAGCTTTCATCCGTAAGGCATGCCTTCATGCATCGCATACAGCCATGGCATCGCCAGCTGGCAAAAGTCGCGCACGCCGAGAGGAGGCTGCGGCCGGTTTTACTCTTGTACTTCACATCCACTATTACTATCCTGGTGTCTTCCAGTTTATATTTCTGCTGCGCCCGCGCCTTTTGTATCTCTTTCGCCACCGCCAGCGACTGGTTAAGGTGGCCTGCCTTGCCGTCGTTCAGCACCAGCACGGTTCTTGCAGGAGTTGATTTCCATCTTTTATGCAGCCACAGCCACTGGTCCGGATATTTCCGTACATAAGACTCCAGTATGGAGGCGAATTTCTGCAGATTTTCCCTGATATCGTCTTCTGAGTTAGTCTTCCTGAAATCTATGTAGTCCTCGAGATACACTCTGTGATAAGGCCCTTTTATCCTGACATTGAAATTCGGCAATATGAGAGAATCGGTGTGCTTGGCTATCTCGAACGGCCCGGAATGGCAGGATGTCGGCCTGCCGAAAAAGTTAACGAACATGCCGTTTCTTCCCGCGTCCTGGTCCGATAATATGCCGACGACATTCTTGTCTTTAAGCGACCTTAAGATATTCTTGGTCGACATTCCTTTTCTTATGACCTTGCACCCGTTGGATTCGCGCAGCTGGTTCAGAAGCTCGTTAACATGCTTCATCTTCTGCTCTCTCGCGAGCACCATAATTGGGAAACCCTTGACCGAACTTACCAGGCTCGACAATTCCCAGTCGCCGTAGTGGCCCGTGAGAAGTATCGTTCCCCTGCCGGACTTCGAGGCGTTGACCAGCAGTTCGAACTTAGGGACCTCGACATATTCATCCACGTATTTTTTATTTACCTTGGTGAGGTTAAGGATCTCCATGAAGGTCTGGACGAGGTTCTGATAAACCCTTTTCGTTATGCCTTTAAGCTCCCGCGGGGATTTTTCCTTCGCGAACGCAGCCTTGAGGTTAGAATACGTGACGAGCCTTCTCTTTTTATTTATCCAGAAAGCAACAACACCTATCCTTCTCCCCAGCCATAGAGAGAAGCTGATCGGCACAAAGGCCATTATCTTATTGAGAAGCTTTATCAGTATATAAGCTATGTAGTCTATCAATTAAAATCTCCTTGCCGCTGGTTATCTCCATCTCGACCATCAGCGTGAATACCGTATAATTCGCGAACGTCAGGTGCAGGCGGTTTATTTTCACGGCATCCTTCTCCGTGGTAACTATGATATCGAACGATCTCTCGTTGCACCTTTTTATAATATGTTCCGAATCGGCTTCGGTGTAATTATGGTGGTCATTAAAAATTATATGCTCCACCACGTCCGCCTTCAGGTCCCTGACCGTTTCTTCGAAATACCCGGGATCGCCGATGCTGGATAATAGCATCACCCTTTTCTTCGCCAGCCAATCAAGCCCGAAAGCCTTCTTAGTCTTTGTATCGCATATCTCCGTCGGTTTGTGTATCGCCTCCATGAACACAAGCTCACTATTCATGCCCAGCATCTCTTCCTTCACCTGCTCGATATCGCAAAGCTTCTTATTCATTTTTGTGAAGACTACTATGTCGGCTCTCAGAATGGATTCTTTCGGCTCCCGCAATATGCCGCGCGGGAAAAGATGGTTATTGCCGAACGGGTTTCGAGAATCTATCAGGACGATATCGAGGTCGCGCTCAAGCTCCCAGTGCTGGAAACCGTCGTCGAGCACCGCGATATCGCAGCCGTAAAGGGCTATCGCCCTGTGAGCGGACTTTGCCCTGTCCTCGTCAACAAATATTGGAATGTCGGGCAGGTCTTTTTTGAGCATCGCCTGTTCGTCCCAGCCGTATCCGCGGATCAGGACACTCGGGCTTTTTCTGATCTCATCCTTCAGTATCCTCGCAAGCCTTATCACGAACGGCGTCTTCCCTGTCCCGCCGAGGGTCAGGTTGCCGACGCTCACCACTTTTATGGGCACATCCTCGCTTCTGAATATGCCGAATTTGTAAAGCACCACTCTTATGAATATCGCCGCCCAGTATATTAGAGAGGCCAGGTACAGAATAAATTTACAGGGCAGCCAGACGATACCCTTCTTCTTGTCCGTCATTAATGAATATATTAAATTACGCATCCTATCTCTTTCAGATTCTTTTCTGTCGCGCCGCGATTCTTTAACATGGCCTCTTTCGCGTTCCTGCCGAGCTCCGCGCATTTTACGGAACTTTTGAGCACGTCCCTTGCCGCAGAAAGGAGCGCTGCCTCATCTTTAACCTGGATAGCGGCGTTATTCTCAATAAGCACATTCACCGAAGATTTAAAATTGAACATGTGCGGCCCGAATATAATAGGTTTTTCCAGCAGGGCCGGCTCTATCGGATTCTGCCCGCCGTGCCGCACGAGGCTTCCCCCGATAAATACGAATGACGCCAAAGCGTAGCAATCCGCCAGTTGGCCTATCTTGTCGAGTATCATCACGATTGGGCCTGCATCTTCCTTCTGAACAGGCAGGCCGGAAACCCTGAAAGGCACGAAATTCATGTCGTGCGCAACGGCCTTTACCGCGTCTGCCCTTTCTATGTGCCTGGGCGCGATCAGAAGTTTCAGGTATTTAAATTCGTTCATAAGTTGTTTAAAAACGCGTATCACGATCTCCTCTTCGCCTTCGTGTGTACTTCCCGCAACGATCAGCCGGTCTTCGTCCCTTATTCCTAATATCTTTTTTAATTCTTTCAGCCTTTCGGGATCGGCCTTGACCTCTGTATCGAATTTCATGTTCCCGGTGACCCTGACCTTGTCCGCAGGCGCGCCCATCTCGACGACCCTGTCGGCATCATTCTTTGACTGCATGCAGAATGAGGATATCCTCTGCAATGTCTTCTGAAGAAAAGGCTTTGCCATCCGGTATTTTCCGAAAGACTTATCCGATATCCTGCCGTTTATCAGGACTGCCGGCACGCCCTGACGCGAAAGCTCTTTCAAAACGTTCGGCCATATCTCGGTCTCGATCATTACGTAGGCCTTCGGCCTTATTATCGCTATCGCCTTCTTGACTACGGCGCTGAAATCGAGCGGAAAGTAAATGATGGTCGCGTCCTTCGAATAGAGCTTAACTGCCAGGTCATTGCCCGTCTTCGTTATGGTCGATAGCACTATCGAACTTTTCGGGAAACGCTTTCGTAAGAGCGGTATGAAACTTCTGCACAGTGCGACCTCTCCGACGCTCACCGCCTGTATCCAGATCGTATCCTTGCCGGCATCCAGTGCCGATCTCTTCGCCTTTGCGTAGTTCGCGAACCGCTCCGCAAAGTCGCCGTGCAGCTTACCTTTGAAAATAAGCGTCGGGAGGTAGAAGATCGAAAATATCGCGAATCCTATGTCGTAAAGCATCTCGGTCCTAATCTTTTAATTTTATCAGAAATCCTTGCTGCCCATCACAGGCTCACTGATCTTCATCTTATCATCGTTATACGAAAAATACTTTGTGCTCACTGATGAAATCCCCCCGTTTTGCTCATTTAAATAATAAGAAACTTCTGACGATTGTTGTAATGGTAAATAACTATTTTCATTTATCCAGATTTCACACGTCCCGTTTATTTTGCTGTATCTTAATTCAGGAGGCAAATATTCCATATTGACCGATTCGTTGCCGAATAAATATTTGATCACAAAATATTCCGTTCCGTCTTTGGTGGCAATTCTTATAGAATCTCTCTTGTAGGCCTTTTCGATGCCCTCCAATTGTTCCATAATGCCCTCGGGAGAATAGGCTTTACACGTTTTTATCCGATTATCATTATTGTCCTTTTTCCAGCCTATAACCGGAAGAAAAACATAATAATTATTTCCTATGATTATCCAGCCGTCCCACAAGCGCTCACCCTTGCCCTCGTCTATAATTTGCGCCGCCTTAAACCTGTCCGGGCTCATAAAAGCTATATTTAACTCCGCGGAATTGGCTTTATTTTCCTGTGAGCTGATCGTAAAGGAGCTTTTATATTCCACCTTGGCGCAGTATGACTTTGCTTGCTTAAGCGCCTTGCCGCATTTAGCTATCAGTTGCTTATATTCAACCGGCTGTTCTTGGGCATAAATACTATTTGCGATCAAGGACGCGGCGATTGTGAACACAGCACACAAAAGTAAGTTCTTTTTCATCTTTCCTCATTTCTCGCTTATGCTATTTTTAGGTGCCATCCTAGCGGTGACACCCTGTAATCTCACGCCACCCAAAAAATTTTTCGATCCCCGGTGAAGGGGTCCCCCGAGGGGCTCGTGCCGAGCAGGGCGTAAAATTTCGAGCGGGCACGGTGCTGTTGCTTACGCATATGCGAGCGAGAAATTTTTTCGAGCGAAAATTCCACGCTGGGGAATTTTCGCGTCCCAGCGAGGCACGGGCCCCGAGAGGGGATCCATATCGAAATCGAAAAATTTCCTCAAAATTTCGCGTCCCTGCGAACCACTCGACACAGCACATTAACTAGCTGTGACGAAAAATTTTCCTCCCCCTCTTACGCCCTCGGATGCGCCTTGTCGTAAACGCTCTTCAAGCGATCCATCGTGACGTGCGTATATATCTGAGTCGTCGACAGGTTCATGTGGCCGAGTAACTCCTGCACACTGCGTAAATCCGCGCCGCGGTCCAATAGATGCGTCGCGAACGAGTGCCTTAAAGAATGCGGCGAGATGTGCTCGGCTATGCTGCAGATACGCATGTATTTATCGATGACGCGCCTGATGCTCCTGTCCGTAATGCGCTTGCCGCTTTTGTTAAGGAAGACCGCATCTTTATCTTTGACTTTGCGCGCGTCTCTCTTTTCTGTGTACTTCCTTATCGCCGCTATCGCCGGTTCGCCTATCGGCACGAGCCGCTCCTTCGAACCCTTGCCGAAAACCTTCGCGACACCACTTATAAAATCCACATCGTCCAGGTCCAGCCCGACCAGTTCGCTCACCCTGATGCCCGTCGAATACAGCGTCTCGAGTATTGCCCGATCCCGCATCCCCGGCTCATTGTCATCGGGCGGGCACTGGACCAGCTTCGCTACTCTCGCCGCATCCAGCACGACAGGCAGCTTCTTGTCGAGCTTCGGCGTAGATATCGCGCTCACCGGGTTAGTCTTTATATGGCCTTCCCTGAAAAGGAATTTGAAAAAACTCCGCAGGCTCGCCAGTTTTCTCGCGACCGTCCTCTTGGAATAATTTTTGGCGCGCATCTCGGCGAGGAACCTTCGTAAAGTAAGATGGTCTATCGCCGCGACGTCCTTATCGCCTATGAAAGTATCGAACGAATCCAGGTCTATCTTGTAATTTAGTATGGTATGATTCGAGGCGTTACGTTCTACCCTAAGGTAATTTAAGAATTTCTCTATGTACCTCTGCATCAAGCCTGGCCCTCTTTCTTCTCGGCTTCGGGAGCAGCGGCGTCCTCTCCGGGGAGTTTCTTTGCGATATAGGTACACTTAGGATAATTGGTGCAACCGTAGAACGAGCCGCGGCGCGACTTGCGCATCAAAAGTTCGCCGCCGCATCCTGTCGGGCACTTAACGCCGCTTGTTATCGACTTGGCGTTCTTGCATGTAGGATAGTCGGAACAGCTCAAAAATTTCCCTCTCCTGCCCCATTTTATGACCATGGGCTTGCCGCACATGCTGCATATCTCGTCCGTCGCGATCGCTTCTTTTTTAACATCCTTCATCTCTACCTTGGCCTTCTCAACGGAGTGTATGAACGGCGAATAGAAGCTCTTCAGCACCATGAGCCAGTCGATCTCGCCCTCCTCGATGCCGTCAAGCTCATCCTCCATCTTCGCGGTGAATTTTACGTCGAGTATCATCGGGAAATGTTTCATCAGAAGCTCGTTCACTATACCGCCGAGCTCCGTAGGATGGAAATACCCGGATTCCCGCCGCACGTAATCGCGCGTAGTTATGGTATAGATAATCGGGGCGTAAGTCGAAGGCCTGCCTATACCGAGCTCTTCGAGCGCCTTTATAAGGGAGGCATCGGAATATCTCGGCGGCGGTTTCGTGAAATGCTGGGACGGCAAGAGGTCCAGAAGGTCGAGCACCATACCGACCGAAAGGTCGGGGAGCTTACTCTTTTGCTCATCATCATTCTTATCCTTATCTTCTCCGTCCAGATAAACGGCCATATACCCGTCAAATAACAACCTCATCGCGCCGGCCCTGAAAATATAATCCCCAGCCTTTATATCTACTGTTTCCTGGGAATACAGCGCGGGCGTCATCTGGCTTCCCACGAAACGGGTCCATATGAGCTGATATATCTTCAGCTGGTCCGGCGTAAGATACTGTTTCACCGATTCGGGTTCCCTCAGGGGAAGCGTCGGGCGGATCGCCTCGTGCGCTTCCTGCGCTGATTTCCGCGATTTATACGTATTGGGGATGTCCGGATAATAACGCTTGCCGAACTTTTCGAGTATATATTTCTTTGCGTCTGCCTGGGCGTCTTTGGATATCTTCACCGAGTCCGTTCTCATGTATGTGATAAGGCCGACGCTTCCTTCCTTGCCTATATCGACGCCTTCATACAGCCCCTGCGCTATCATCATGGTGCGCGAGCCGGAAAATCTGAGCTTGTTAAAAGACTCCTGCTGGAGTTTACTTGTAGTGAACGGCGGATACGGGTTTTTCTTCTTCTTGGATTCCTTTATCTCGCCTACTACGTAAGTCTCTTTCTTTAATGCCGCGACGATCCTGTCTGCTTCGTCTTTCTTCTTTATCTCGATCTTATTATTTTTGAATCTATCCAGCTTTGCCTTGAACTTATCCGCCGGCGAATCCGGCTTGCGCTTCAATTCCGCTTCGATATCCCAGTATTCCTGCGGATGGAAGGCCTTTATCTCCGCCTCGCGGTCCATTATAAGGCGCACCGCCACCGACTGGACGCGGCCCGCGCTTAAGCCCCGCGAAACCTTCTTCCACAATAGCGGGCTCAGCGTGTATCCGACGATCCTGTCCAGTATGCGCCTTGCCTGCTGGGCATTGACGAGCTTCATGTTGATATCGCGCGGGTGTTTGAACGCGGAGAGAACGGCATCTTTAGTTATTTCATCGAATTCGACCCTGTAGCATTTCAACTTCTTGTCCTTCTCGCAAAGGGCGTTCCTGATATGCCAGCTTATCGCCTCGCCCTCGCGGTCAGGGTCAGCCGCCAGGTATATCGCTTCCTTGCCTTTGGATTCTTTTTTCAGCACGCTGAGGTGTTTTTTTCTGTCCGCCATTACCACGTACAGCGGGTTGAAATTATTGTCCACCTCGACACCGAGCTTGCTCTTCGGAAGGTCTATTATGTGCCCCATGCTTGCGGTCACGGTGTAATTCTTGCCGAGGAATTTATTTATCGTCTTTGCCTTCGCCGGCGATTCAACTATTACTAAGTTCTTAGCCATTTAACAGACTCCTTTTGTAATTGACTTAAAGCTTACGGCTTATAGCTTACAGCTTTTTAATAAATTGCTTTCCGGGAACTTCCTGTATAAGCTTCTTCAATTCCAGGCCCAGTAAGATCTTCGACACCCTGGAGAGTTCCAGTCCCGTCTTACCCAGAATGTCATCGATATAAAGCGGTTCATCGGATAATATTTTGTATATCTTCCTCTCGTCGTCCGTCAGTGAATTATAAATGTATGCCTTGGTCTGCCTGGATATTTTATTATCAATAATACCTTTATCTTCGACCGAAACCGTTTTCATTTCTTTTATAGATAATTCCTGCAGAATGTCATCAACCGATTGAATTAGACATGCCCCGTCTCGTATAAGTTCATTCGTACCGGAGCTCGTGGCAGATGAAACCTTACCCGGGACAGCGAACACCGTCCTGCCTTGTTCTGCGGCAAAATTCGCCGTAATAAGCGCTCCGGAATTCTTGGCTGCCTCTACAACCACCACGCCAAGCGAAAGCCCGCTTATAATTCGATTGCGTGCCGGGAAGTGCCCCGGTAGCGGCGCTACGTCTGATTCATACTCAGTAACCACGGCACCTGCCTTAATAATCTCTTCATACAATTTTTTATTTTGCGGAGGGTAAATATCGTTATGACCACTGCCCATAACCGCTATCGTTCGGCCCTTTGCCTTAAGCGCTCCCCTGTGAGCCGCGGAATCTATGCCTATCGCCATTCCGCTTACAACAGTCACGCCCCGCATGGCAAGTTCATATCCAAGCTTTTCGCTCATCTCAAGTCCGTATATCGACGCGCGCCGCGAACCTACAAGCGCGACCGCCATCTCATCCTGCTCAGTCAGCGTACCATTCACGAAAAGCTGCTTAGGCGGCGTATGAATGTTCCGCAAATTTTTCGGGTAATCCGCATCATCTAGTGTAATTTTCCGTATATCCATATCTCTTCCAAAATTTTTTCGCTTCTGTAGATGGCGGAACTTTTGTGGTCCGCCAACCCGCCACCCAGAAAATTTTTTCGCTTGCGCTGAAATGTGATGTGGCGAGTGATGAGCGAAGGCCTTAAAATTGGCCGGCAGGGTCCGGACAATTTTACGGAGCGGAATTTTGGCATGGTCCAAAATTTCCCTTCATTCAGCATGCCGGGAAATTCCGCATGCTGCAGTCTTCGCATTTGCATGCGAAATTCCGCGTCCTGAGCGAATCACTCGACGCAGCACATTAACTAGCTGCGGCGAAAAAATTTTCACTTCTCTTTCTTCTTGTTAAGCACAATTCCGAAAGCTGTCCAGCTTCCGATAACGATCAGAAGGCTGACGCTGACGCAGTTCAATATCAGTATCTTGCGGTCAACGGATGACTTCTCTTTACGGAAGATCTCCAGCATGTAATCATCCCCTGAACCCTGCAAGAAGGTGCCGGCCTTGACTTCCTTGATTATGATAGCATTCGCCTTTTCCTTTATGGCCAGCGATTTTTTCACCAGAGGCATGCCGATTATCAGATAATTCAGGATAAGGACCCCCAGGAGCGTTGCGCCTGCCCATGCCCTTGCCTTAGCTGTCATTTCCCTGTCCCCTCCTGTTTTTTCGTTGCCGCTTCATACATTTCGATTATTTTTTCTATAACCTGCCGCGCGGTGAACTTCGACGTATCGATCGTGTGGTCGGCCTTAGCGTATAACGGCGCGCGCTTTGCCAAAAGGTTTCTGATCCTCTGCTTGGGGTCTTCGACGTTAAGGAGCGGGCGATGCTTGTACTTCTTGGTGCGCTCCATTACCGCCTCCTCGTCCGCGGTAAGGCATATTACTACGCCGTTCGTCCGCAGGTTCGCTATGTTCTCCTCGCGGATGACAATGCCGCCGCCGGTATCGATGACGAGGCCTTCCTTATCGGAAAGAGAGCGCACTATCTCGCTCTCGACGTCCCTGAAGTAATCTTCGCCGCTTTTGGTAAAGATCTCGTTTATGGTACGTTTCTCTTTCTTTTCGATCAGGTCATCGGTGGAGACATACCGCATCTTGAGGCGGTTCGCGAGAGCTGTCGCGATCGTCGTCTTTCCCGTGCCCATGAAACCAATAAGGACTATGTTTCGCATGTTTAATTTTAAGCTTTAAGTTTTAAGCTATGAGCGGTAAGTCAAAGAAGCCTTAAGCTTACGACTTACAGCTTATAACTTATATCTAAAACTTGCTAATCTGTGCCAGATACCCTTTGTAGTTACGCTTCATCTCTCCGATAGAATCGCCGCCGAACTTCCCGATCATCGCGTTGGCGATCTCTATCGCGGCCACAGCTTCGCCTATCACACCGGCTGCCGGTACTGCGCAGGCATCCGAGCGTTCGACTGTAGCCTTTACGCCTCTTTTCGTCTTGATGTTAACGCTTGCGAGCGGCTTTCTTAAAGTCGAGATGGGTTTCATAACAGCCTGAATAATGATATCTTCGCCGTTAGTCATGCCGCCTTCGATGCCGCCGGCATTGTTGGTCTTTCTGTAAAACCCCTTCGCCTTGTCGTAGAATATCTCATCGTGGACCATCGAGCCCATCCTTCGGGCAGACTCAAATCCTATGCCGAAACTGACGCCTTTGATCGCCTGGATAGACATTATCGCCCTGGCAAGATCGGCGTCTATGCGCCTGTCCCACTGGCTGTAGCTGCCGAGCCCAGGCGGGACGCCTTTTATCACTACTTCAAAAACGCCTCCGAGCGTATCGCCGCTCTCCGTTGCTCTGTCGATCGCCTCGCACATTGCCCGCGAAGCTTTCGGGTCGGCGCATCTGACCGGAGATCTTTCGGCTACAGCGATTATCTGGCTCAGGCCAAGGCCTCTCGCCTTTGACTCAACCGAACCTATTATCGTAACGTGGCTGGCAACACGGATACCGAATTCGGACAGCAATATCTTCGCAACCGCGCCCACGCCTACACGCGCCACCGTCTCCCTGGCGCTAGCGCGCTCGAGGCAGTCGCGTATGTCTTTAAGGTCATATTTCATGGCACCGGCAAGGTCGGCGTGCCCGGGCCTCGGTTCAAGGACAACCGGCAGCCTGTCTATAGACTGGTCGATGTTCTTTATCATCATGGCAATAGGGCTGCCTATAGTGCGCGCCTTTCTCAGTCCCGACAATATCTCGACCCTATCGGATTCAATCCGCATCCTCTTGCCGCGGCCGTATCCTACCATGCGCCGTGCGAGCTCCTCATCGATAATACTCTTATCGATGCGCAGCCCTGACGGCATCCCGTCCAATATCGTAAGCATGCATTTCCCGTGCGATTCCCCGCCTGTCAAATATCTAAGCATAAATGCCTCCTCTGATTAGCTATAAGTTTTAAGCTATAAGCGATAAGTCAAAGAAGTTGTAAGCTTACAGTTTACAACTTACAGCTAATTAATACAGCCCGTAGAACATACTTAAAATACGATTTCCCCAAACGATCGCTACTAGCGCCGCCAGCGACAGGTACGGCCCGTAGGGAATGGTTTCCTTCCCGTACTTTATCCTCTGGACAACTCCAACCGCAGCCCCGAAGACCGGAGCTACAAAAAAAGTGAACAGGACCAGCTTCCATCCCAAAAAGGCTCCGATCATAGCCATCAGCTTCACATCGCCGCCGCCCATCGCTTCTTTCTTGAACACGAGCTCTCCGAAAAATCCCAGCAGGAATATGCTCCCGCCGCCGATTACGGCCCCGGCAACAGAATTCAAAAGCCCGGCCCACCTGGAGGCCGTGTCAAATATCGAAGGGAATAAGAGCGACATGATGATCCCGGCAACAAGCCCGCCCAGGGATATCTGGTCGGGTATCTCCTGTATCGCAAAATCTATAAATGTCGCGACTATCAGGCCGCAGGCCATCATCGAATACGCGAAAAATTTAGCACTTACGCCGAAAACCGTGAACAGGATGAGCAGAACTACCGGCGTCAATATCTCCACTATCGGGTACCGTAAAGGTATCCTGGTGTCGCAGAACCTGCATCTCCCCCTCAAGGCTACGTAGCTTAAAATAGGGATGTTATCATACCAGGCGATGTCCTTTTTGCACAAAGGACAATGGGATGCCGGAAAGACTATCGATTCATTCTTCGGAATCCTGTGTATGCACACATTGAGGAAACTTCCAATGATCGAGCCGAATATAAAAACCAGTATGCTAATTGCGGTTTGCATCTTTTAATGCCTCTTTCAGCGCCTTCCGCATCACCGCTACCGGCGCCTGTTTTCCCGTCCATATCTCAAACGCGATCGCCCCCTGATACAAAAGCATGCCAAGCCCCGTCACGGCATGGCACTTCATCGAGTTCGCCTCGCGCACCAACATAGTCAGCGGCCTGTTATACACCAGGTCATACACATAAAGCCCTGTATGAAGTAAATTCTTATCAATAGGCGATGGGTCACCGTCTTTCATCCCGACCGGTGTCGCGTTTATAAAAAGCTGCGCCTTCGCTATCGCGGCCTTTATATCTTCCGTACCGGTAACAACGAGGCGCTTGGCGTCGTAATATTCATCGAAGTGCGTCTTTAGGTCCGAGAGCCTGGTTTTGTCGATATCGGAAACCGTTATCGTCTTAGGCCCGTTACCGAGATACATCACGACAGC
>JAKLDX010000169.1 GCA_022703295.1 Candidatus Omnitrophota bacterium | reverse complement strand
AGCAAAAGGGATACAATCCGCACGTGCTTATTATGACAGCGACTCCGATCCCGAGGACTCTGGCGCTTACGGTTTACGGGGACCTGGATATTTCCATTATGCGGGAAATGCCTAAAGGAAGAAAGCCGATCGTGACATACTGGGTGGAAGAGGATAAGAGGCGGGAAGTATATAATTTCATTACAGAAGAGCTCGGGAAGGGGCGGCAGGCGTATGTTGTGTGCCCATTGATAGATGCCCAGGGGGCAAAGCTCAAAGGTCAGGGCGGAAAGGGATATAGCGGCGCTGCCGATGTATATGAAAAACTGGCAAAAGAGGTATTCTCTGATTTCAAAGTGGGGCTTTTACATGGAAGGATGCCGTCGAAAGAAAAAGAAAGGATCATGAAAGATTTCAAAAAAGGCGTAACGCAGGTCCTGGTGTCGACAGTTGTGATAGAGGTGGGGATAGACGTCCCGAACGCAACCGTTATGCTCGTTGAAAACGCGGAGAGGTTCGGGCTTGCGCAGCTTCATCAGCTGCGGGGCAGGATCGGGCGGGGGGAGCACGAATCTTTTTGCATATTGCTTTCCAACCCCGGGACCGACGAAGCCCTGAGGCGCCTTAAGGCGATCGAAGGAACCCTCGACGGTTTCCAGATCGCGGAGGAGGATCTCGAGATAAGAGGCCCCGGCGAATTCTTCGGCACGCGTCAGCACGGCCTTCCGGAATTAAAATTCGGCAATATTCTTAAAGATTTTGATATAATGGTCGCTGCGAGGAAAGAGGCTTTTGATATCATAGAACGCGACAGCGAATTGAACGACGAGCATCATAGACCGCTGAAAGAAAGACTGCACTCAAGATTCGGCGGGAAATTGGACCTGATAAATGTCGGATAAGAAAGACGGGTTAATCATATGCCGCTTCGTATAATCGGAGGAGAATACCGGTCGCGCCTGATCCAGATGCCGAAGGGCGTTGAAATACGGCCTACCCAGGACAAGGTGCGGGGCGCCATTTTTAATATTTTGGGGGACATCAGCGCTAAGAACATACTTGACCTTTTCGCCGGCAGCGGCGCTTTCGGAATAGAGGCCCTGTCCCGCGGTGCCAGCCGCGCCACTTTCGTAGACAATAACTCCAGATGTACCGAGACGATAAAAGCTAATATCGAATCTCTCAGGATAGAAGATTATCAGTATGATATTATTAGGTCTAATGCCCTCAGCGTCTTTCCGAGGCTTGTTAAAGAAGAAGAAAGGTTCGATATTGTCTTTCTGGACCCGCCCTATTATAAGGATATAGCCAGAAAATGCTTGATAAATATAGACTCTTATGATATATTATCGCCCAATGCGCTTGTTGTTATAGAGCATTTTAAAAAAGACAGCCTGGAATCGGACTTAGGTACCTTATTCCTTGAGAAGCAGAGGGTGTATGGAGATACAGTAATCACGATGTTCAGGCGTATAACTCATGAAAAAAGCTAAAATAGCGGTATATCCCGGCACATTTGATCCTGTAACCTACGGGCACATCGACCTTATCGAAAGGGCCTCGAAAATATTCGATAAGGTGATCGTTGCCGTGGCGCATAATAAAAATAAAGGCGTAACGTTCAGCGTCGAGGAGAGGTCGGCCATGCTGAGGGATGCCGTAAAGGGTATGGGAAATGTCATGGTGGATGATTTCGACGGGTTGGTTGTGAAATACGTGAAGTCCGTAGGATCAAAAGTCATGATAAGGGGTCTGCGCATGATATCCGACTTCGAATACGAATTTCAGATGGCGCTGACAAACCGGAAACTTGCCCCTGACATCGAAACGATATTCATGATGCCGCATGAAGATTATTCTTACGTATCAAGTAAGCTTATAAAAGAAGCGGCATCTCTAGGTGCGAATATGAGCGTTTTCTTAACTAAAAAAGCAGAAGCGGCCCTGAGGGCCAAGATAGGAAAAGAGAGGATCGGATGAGTGCGGTCGAAGACATAAGAAAAAGGGCGATAAAGGCATCGAGGAAGATCGTCCTCCCGGAAAGCGATGACAGCCGGACCATGGAAGCCCTGGAATTTATTCTCGATAACAAAATAGCCAGGATCATTCTGATCGGCAACGAAGGCCTGAAGGCAAAAATAAAAAGCACGAACACTAAAGACCTTGAGATCATCGATCCGGAAAAATACCCGAATCTGGAAAAAGTAGCAGCGGATTATTACGAATTAAGGAAGGCTAAAGGTGTGACCCCGGAAGAGGCAAAAGAGACGGCCCTGAAAGACTATCTTACCTTTGGCGCAATGCTGGTCAGGCAGGGGCTTGCCGACGGTTTTGTGGCAGGCGCGAATCATACCACTGCGGATACAGTCCGGACGGCATTACGATGCCTGAGGATAGACAAGGCTATCGGCGTAGTAGCCGGTTCGTTTTTGATGGAAGTGCCGAATTCGCCCTACGGAGAGAAGGGCGTTTTTATTTTTGCGGATTGCGGGGTCAACCCCGAGCCCAACGCAAGACAGCTTGCCGGCATAGCGGTATTATCCGCGAACCTTTTTAAGCAGCTGGTGAACAAAACACCGCATGTGGCGTTCCTGAGCTATTCAAGCAAGGGCAGCGCGCAAGGCCCGCTTGTCGAAAAAGTGAAAGAAGCGGTCGCGAGGGCAAAAGATATTTTACCGGATATATCTATCGACGGAGAATTTCAGGTGGACAGCGCGATAGTGCCGGAAGTAGCTAAAATAAAATGCGGGGCGAGCGATGTTGCCGGCAAGGCGAACGTCCTTATATTCCCGGACCTTAATTCGGGGAATATATCGTACAAATTGACGCAGCGTCTGGCCAATGCCAGGGCCGTAGGCCCGCTCCTGATGGGATTTACGCAGCCATGCAGCGATCTTTCGCGCGGCTGCAGCGTGGATGACATAATAGACGCGGTGGCTGTGACAG
>JAKLDX010000168.1 GCA_022703295.1 Candidatus Omnitrophota bacterium | reverse complement strand
CGGTAAAAATTTACGCTCCTAAATTGTTAAACATGTATTATGTTAACATATATTCTTGTGTTTGCCCATCATTTTATCATTATTTTCGATGCCAGATTTGAGCCAATTTTTTGACTCAACCATACCAAGCAATACCAAAAGAATTTGATATGTCGCGGTTGGGGATATTGTAACTAACGATGGAATAAGAGGTTGGACAGCGGTCTATCTAAGATTACGAAACCACTGCTCTACTGACTGAGCTACGCCAGCACAATAAAAAATTCTAAGGATACGGGGATTATAACAGATTTTGAGAAGGGTGTAAATAGGGACAGTCCCGGGCATATCCTTATAGAGCATTACTTTTCTTGCGGCTATTTTTCAATCTTTCGGCAAAGAGAAAATACACCCCGGGGCCGAATGAAAACAGCATAACCGCTATGCCGAAAATGATACCTGCAAGCGTAGACACCCCGGCACAGCAATAATCCCTATTCCGCGCTATGACATGGGCGGGGATCGCTATAAGTAATTCCAGAATGCTGCCGCGGTATAGAAAGCGGCTCTGGCGTTCGATGAGTGCGCGCGGTTCAAGCGCCTTAGCCCATTTCCGGAAGATCGTCCCCCACACTATCCACATAATAACAAGAACCCCTAGCGATAGCCACCATGTAAATCCATGAAATGGATATTTTGTAATAATCTCGCCTACCGAAACGATCACCCCGGCTACCAGCAGGCCTGCCATGAAAGCGGCGCCGACAATGCCCGTTATGATAGAGCTTCTGGTGACAGGCCGCTTATCCGTTATGCGTACAGGCACCAGAAGTAGCGCCGCCTGGCACAAAAGGAATATGGCTAATACCGCCCAGTTATTCCAGTTCTCGGCCATGTCCTTTAAGCTTATTTTGGTCCCTGTCCCCAGAAAGGCAAGATAAATAACAGGTATTGTGACTACTATAAAAATAACGCCGTATAATATGATTGTGACCCAGGCCCATCGTTTCATAATTTCACCTTCTCTTTTTTATACACGTCAAGATCGCGTTCCGAAAACAGCACAAATATAACTTTTTCGAAAACGCCGGGATTTTCTGTGATGAATTTTTTAACGGCCGCTACGGCTATTTTTGCAGCCTTATCGACGGGAAAACGGTAAGCGCCTGTCGATATCGACGGGAACGCTATCGATCTCAGAGAATACTTCCTGGCAAGTTCCAGCGAATTGCGGTAGCACGAACCCAGGAGCTCTTCCTCGCCGGATTTCCCGCCATGCCACACCGGCCCGACGGTATGGATAATGTAACGCGCCGGCAGATCGTGGCCGCCCGTGATCTTCGCCTGCCCTGTCTCGCAGCCTCCGAGCGTCCTGCATTCTTCGAGGAGCTCCGGCCCCGCAGCGGCGTGGATCGCGCCGTCCACTCCGCCGCCGCCCAGGAGCGTAGTATTCGCGGCGTTCACTATCGCGTCAGCCTTTATCTTTGTAATATCGCCCCTGATAAATTCTATCACTTTTTGAGCCGCTCCGCCGTGCTGCCTAGGTAATACCTATGACCTGCATAAACATGCTCGGTTCTATGCGCGCGCTCCCGGTAAACGGGAAACTGAATGCCACTATAGTAAGCAGTATAAGCACTATTATTATCCCCAAAATGGAGGCCATCACCGCGTGGTTTATGAATTTGTCGGAACCGAAAAAGAATGTAAAGCCTACAGTGGTCAGCGCGCCTATCGCCAGGACGAACCATAGTACGGGATGCACGCCCGTCCTCGAATCTATTATACGTAATCTTCTCGCCTCGCGCAGGTCGTCGAGAGCCTCTATGTCTTCCTCGTAGAACAGGAACTCTTTTTCCGACTTCGGCTCATATTCCTTGTACAGCATCCACATGTCTCTCAGTATAGCGCGGGCTTTCGGGTCTTCCTTACCGCGGCCGAGAGATTCCCATTCGTCCTTTATGACGACCTTCACATAGTCCCTTATAGAGGAACGGGCCTTTTCTCCGAATGCTTTTCCTAATACGCTGCTTGACCTGTAAAGGTTCACCAGGCAGTTGGCTTCCGTTTCCGTGTGCGCTACGGCCTTATCGTAATTTTGCCATGATATAACCACTACGAATGCCAATAACACCGTATAGGCCATCGCGACCGCCTGGAATATCGCGCCCGTCAGGTCATTATGCGCCTTTAGCATATTTCGCGGGACGAACCGCCATACGATCGAAAGCCCTGCCACAGACAACGCGACCGCAAGGAATATCATTATGATGCCCAATGGAATTATGGGTATATATAATAATACTTTTTGAATAAACGGCATTTTCCCTCCTTTATGGATTGCTTTCCCATGCCCTTATTTTCACCGCGACGCCTCATCATATCCTACAGACAGAAGATGAGAAGGTTCGCCAGAAAATAAAGGATGCCTATAAAAAGCTCCTTAGGGCTGCCTGAATGGAAATACCTCATCAGCCCGGAAGCCATAAGTAGCAGCGATCCGGTCACCGCCGCTATCTGATACGGCAGAAGTTTCATATTGGCAACCCCGTTGAAAGAATGTTCATCCCATCGAGCATGTCCCGCCCCCCAGTTTTGTTTTGTACAATTTTTTATTATACGGCAATTTCATAAGCAATATACCCATGAGACAATTATCGGATATGCCCGCATATATAAGCCCGCAGCTCACAAAGATCGAGATCAGAAGGAACCATGGGTTGAGCGCATTGGCCAATATTATCCCTGTAAGTATCAGGCCCCCGGCGATTATCCTCACCTGGCGTTCTAACGATATCCCGCCGACACCCTTTATGACAGGGAGGTCGCTATGGCCAGGATCTTCATTTCTTACTCCACTCGTGATTCCAGGTTCGTGAACAGACTGTATCGGCATCTGTGCCTTATGGGGCATCGACCGTGGATCGCGCAAATGGCTGTAAAACCGGGTG
>JAKLDX010000167.1 GCA_022703295.1 Candidatus Omnitrophota bacterium | reverse complement strand
AATGTCGGCGCAGGACCGTGAGCACTACCGGGCAACGTCGGTCTTCGCCCGGGTCAGCCCGCGCCAGAAGCTCGACCTGATCGACGTGCACCAGCAGTCCGGAGCCGTTGTCGCGATGACGGGTGACGGCGTTAACGATGCTCCGGCCGTAAAGGAAGCCGATATAGGTGTCGCCATGGGCATTACGGGCACGGACGTCACCAAGGAAGTATCCGACATGGTGATAACGGACGACAATTTTGCCTCGATAGTAGCCGCGATAGAAGAGGGCAGGGGCATATACGATAACATAAAAAAATTCATCCACTATCTTTTGTCCTGTAATGCAGGAGAGATATTGGTGATGTTCGTATCCTCGCTCATCGGATGGCCGGCCCCGCTCTTACCTATACACATATTGTGGGTCAACCTGGTGACGGACGGCCTGCCGGCTCTTGCCCTGGGCGTCGACCCGACCGACCCGGAAGTTATGCGACGGGCGCCGCGGCAAAAGGACGAGCCGGTCGTTACAAGGAAAAAGGCTTTTATAATGCTGGCGCAGGGGGGCTTTATCGCGTTCTGCAGCCTGCTGGCGTTCTTCCTCGTGCTGTTCGTGGAAAAGGAAGGCATGGCCCGCGCCAGGACAGCCGCTTTCATAACGCTTTCCGTAAGCCAGTTATTTCATTCTTTTAATTGCCGCAGCATGACGGAATCAGTATTTAAAATAGGGATCTTTACGAACATGAAACTTATCGCGGCAAATGCGATATCATTTTCGCTGCAGATGATGGTGGTTTATGTGCCGTTTTTCCAGACCGTATTCAAGACTAAGCCGCTGGGGGCGCTGGACTGGTTTTTAGTGATCCTGATAGCATCTTTTCCTTTGTGGGCAATGGAACTCTTAAAGTCGGTTCGCCTTTACAGGGAACGTGTGGTATAATGCGTAAAATGCAAAAGGAGGTTTTGTGAGCTCCAGGAAAATACTCATAGGCGTTGCGGCAGTATTAGCGATCGCTTCAGCAGTTATTCTATTCCAGGACAGGACGATACAGGCGCAGGATAACGGTTCTTCTTCGGAATTAGCAGCCCTATCGGCAAAGGTGGATGAGATCTTGAAGTGCCAGAAGGATATAGTGAAAGATATCGCATCCATAAAAGAACAGCTTGATGTTATAAGGCTGAGGGTAACTCAGAACCAATAATGAATAGCGAAAACGTCTCTTACATAGTAGCTTTTACCGCGGGACTCCTGACGTACCTGTCTCCGTGCTTATTGCCGCTAATCCCGTCGTTCATAGCCTATATAACGGGGATATCGTTTTCGGATCTGAAGAGCTCCGAGAAAAAGAAAGAGGTCCTGGCGAAAACCATAATCCATTCGCTTTTGTTCGTCTTCGGGTTCTCGGTAATATTCGTCCTCCTGGGGTTGACGGCGACATTTATAGGTAAGGCGCTCTTCAAATACCAGGATATCATAAGGATAGCCGGTGGCATACTGATAGTGTTTTTTGGGCTATACCTGGTGGGTATTTTAAGGCTGGATTTTCTAGGCAAAGAGCTGAAGTTCAAATTTTCTACCAAGGGCGCAAGTTATATCGGCTCGTTCTTGATAGGCGTTACGTTCGCGGCTGCATGGACGCCGTGTGCCGGGCCGATACTCGGTTCGATACTTCTACTGGCCGGCACGAAGGCCAGCGTCGTGCGCGGCGCGGCGCTTTTGAGCGTGTACTCGCTCGGCATAGCGATACCGTTTCTCGCTACGGCAGTCATAATAAATTATTCGCTGGAATATTTTGATAAATTCAAAAAGTTCTTAAAGGCTGTAAATATAATAGGCGGCATATTCCTGATCATTGTGGGGATAATGATGGCGACAAATTACCTTAACGTCATCTCGGAAAGGCTGCTGTCCGCTTTTACGAGGTGAAAAAAATACGGGAGGAGCTTCATATTATGAAAGCTAATTTTTTAAAAGTGTTTGCGGTCATGTTCGTTATTTTTATGGTAGGCGCCTGCTCAGGGTCCAGCGCGTTGGAAGTCGGCCAGGAAGCGCCTGATTTTACCACCGCCGAAAGCGACGGCAAAGACATGAAATTAACGGATTTTAAAGGCAAGGTCATAATACTGAATTTTTTTGCTACGTGGTGTCCGCCATGCAGAAGCGAGATCCCGGATTTTATCGAACTGCAAAAGGCGTACGGCGATCAGGGGCTGGCGATAATAGGGGTCAGTAAAGAAGACGTCTCCACCGTTAAAAATTTCGTAGAGAGCGCAGGAATAAATTATGCCGTGTTCGTAGACACAAAGGGAGTAGCTTATGATGTCTACGGCCCCATAAGAGGTGTCCCGACGACATTCATCATCGATAAGGATTTTAAGATAAGGCAGATCTATATCGGCGCGAGGCCCAGGCCGGTTTTTGAAAAAGACATAAAAGAGCTGTTGAAATAGAATTAAAGATGGCTTAGCGATTAGGTGATTTAGCGTGCGATAGGACTCTGGTGATTAGGCGATCAAGTGCGCCCAATCGCAACCAAGTCTAATGTGAGTCGAATCGCAAACACGACTATGACGCATTAAATCGCTAAATTGCTAGTGGTGCAACAAGGAGAACGACATGGATAACATGAAGATCGAGAAGGCGCTTGCGAAAATACGCTCCGGGTTACAGCAGGACGGCGGAGATATCGAGCTTGTCGGCGTAGAGGGCGGCGTGGTCAAGGTGCGGCTGAAAGGCGCGTGTGCCGGATGCCCGATGAGCCAGATGACGCTCACCAATTTCGTAGAGACCGAGCTGCGCAAACAGGTTCCGGAAATAAAGCGCGTAGAGGCGGTAGCTTAAGATAATTTTGAAAAAGGAAGTCCGGGGAGGGTAACGACAATGGACTGGAAAGTGTTTGTCGCGACATTTGGAGCGATATTTTTTGCCGAGCTTGCGGACAAGACGCAACTCGTGGGGATAAGCATGTCTGCCGAATCAGGCAGGC
>JAKLDX010000166.1 GCA_022703295.1 Candidatus Omnitrophota bacterium | reverse complement strand
TCCTACGGAGCTTCGGAACGCATCATGATCCCGCCCGAATTTGGAGGCGATCCTGTCTATGGTCCGTTTTTTAAATATCGGGTAATATATCTCGCCGCCTTCGAGATCTTTAAAGTCTATCCATTCTCCGTACGGCTTGGGCAGTGCTTTTAACTTCAGTTTTTTTGCAATATAATGAAGGATGATTACGGACGTGTAGTCTTTCGCGGGTACGTTGCACGAAAGAGAATGCACGGAGCGGTTTTTGGTATCTAATATATACTCGTCCGCCAGAAATCTTACGGAAATATCGCTTTCTGGGGCCCCGCCTAAATCATCCCAAGCTTTTTTAAGAGCTTCTTCATAGCCCATAAATTACCGTGTAATCAAGTATGTGAATTTTACCACATACTATTGCCTTAGAGTATATAAAACTTTATCAGAATACCCCTTTGTCGTTAAGGAATGGGCCGTATTTGCGGTCCATATCCAACACGTGTTTCTGGAGCCAATCTCTGAGAAAATCGCTTAGCTCTATAGGTAGACCTACTTTGCCACCCTCGAACTTGGCCTTCATATCTCTTACCTTCGCCTTAAAATTATCATGTTCTTTTTTATGTTCTTCGGCTTGCGGGTAGTCATAAATGTAGAAGAATCCCTCTTCGGTTGCGAAATGGTTTACGGCGTATTCGACGAGCCCGTCGAATATCTTCGACAGGATATCTTTGGCCTTGCCCTCTTTCATGGCGTCATGCAGGATATTTATATTATCGATCAATTTCTTGTGTTGTTCGTCGATGACTTCTATATTTACGCTGAACTCAGGCCTCCAATCAATTAGCGGCATGGTCGGTCTCCTTATGTTTTTTATCTGAGAATTCGTATAAGAATATAGCGCTGGCGCTTGCCACGTTCAGGGAGTCCACATCCTTGGATATCGGTATACGCACCATCTCATCCGAGATCCCCTCTAGTTCGGGAGATATGCCGTTGTCTTCGTTACCGAAAATTATGCAAACGGCTCCCCGCTTTTTCACCCCGTTTATATCTTTTGCGTTTTTCGCCGCAGAAGAGGCGATTATATGGACGCCGAGCTTATCTTTAAGCCAGGTTATAGAGGATAGCATATCATCTTCGTAAAATACCTTCAACCCGAATATTGTTCCCATGGATACCCGTACCGCCTTTCGGTAGTAAGGGTCGTAAGTGCGATCGTCCACTATCAAAGCCTCTGCTCCGAATGCCGCGGCATTACGCGCGATAAGGCCTACATTTTGAGGGTCGTTAACGGAATTCAGGGCTACAAACAATGAAGATCCTGCCGCGTTTTCAGTTTTATCGATAATCGATTGCTTCTTAGGGCATTGTCCGATCGCCATTATGCCTCGATGGAATCGGAAACCTATTATCTCTTCTATCAGAGAGTTGTCGGCCAGATATACTTTGGCGCCTGTCTTTTTCATGGCTTTAAGTATCGGTGTGTATCTGGTGAAGGCTTCCTGGGACGCCAGGCAAGAAACCGCGCGGATTTTATTATCCAGCATGGCTTTTACAACCTTTTCACCCTCAGCTATGAATATCCCATGTCTTTCGAGTTCTTTACCTTTAAGCGAGCGGTAGGCCGATATTCGCCGATCTTCCGGGTTATCTATTATAGCGACATCATTTATCTTTTTTGCGTTTGGTTTATTTTGGGAAGGCATAGCGCGCGGTATCAGTCCTCTTCGATTTCAAACCTGCATCCGCACAAGGAGCATTCGTAAACGGACATTTCATACCGCGGTTCTACGAAACGGGTCTCTTCACTGCCGCATTGCGGGCAGGTGATTTTAGGTCGCCAGTCTGGCATGAGGTTTCCTTTTGAGATATTTTCGGTTATTTTATAAGGCGCTTGATCTTTTCGATGAGCACCTCGTCATCGTAAGGCTTGGATATGCAATCATCGGCTCCGAAATCCGAGTAGTTTTTTCCTATAAACTCCTTTTCCGGATAATGGGCGCTGAATAATATTACCGGGATGCCCCGCGTATCCTCGTTCGACTTTAAATCCTTGCATATCTCGCATCCGTTCCTTCCGGGCATGACTATATCCAGGAGTATGAGATCCGGTCTTTTGTTTTTTGCGGTTTCGATGGCCTTGGAGCCGTTCTCCAGAGTCAGTACGCTGTATCCGGTTAGCTCCAGACGCTTAGCGGTTAATTTTGCTATGTCGCCCTCATCGTCTATTATGAGTATTTTCTTGCGGACAGATTGGGTATCGTTCATGTATCCTCCTGCTGATATTTTTTTAAAAGGTTCTACCCCTGTATTTTACCGCCACATCTATGGCTGTGGATATCTTTTTTACCTCTTTGGTCATATCCTGCGTTTTTATTATTAATCCTGTCGCATCAAGTTCCCGCTCTGCTTTTTTCAGCTCATCGTTCGAATAAGCCGTTAATATAAAGACCGGAAGGTCAGGCGAGGATTTTCTTATACTTTTCAATACGGTGAGGCCGTCGATATCGGGCATCATTATGTCCAGGAGTATGGCGTCAGGGTCCTCGCTCGCTGCCTTCTCCAGGCCTTCTCTTCCGCTTGAGGCCGTCACTACATCGTATTTCAGGGTCTCCAGCCGTAGTTTCATCATCTTCAAAAAATCCGGCTCATCGTCTATGATAAGCACTTTCTTTTTTACCATTTGTTACCTCATATTTTTAAGGGTAAGGTAAAGTGGAACGCAGAGCCTTTGCCCGGAGTCGATTCCACCCATATCTTTCCTTTGTGAGCCGTGATTATATCTTTTGATATGAACAAGCCCAAGCCTGTACCGCCTTTAGCCAGGCGTGTACCACCCAGAGTCTCGAAGGTATCGAAAAGCTTAGGGGCATCTTGCGGTTCGATTCCCGGCCCGGTATCTTCCACTGTGACATGCACCGCGTCCCCTTCCAATTTGGTAGTCACAGTGATTTTGCCTTTCGAGGTAAATTTTATGGCGTTACTTAGAAGAT
>JAKLDX010000165.1 GCA_022703295.1 Candidatus Omnitrophota bacterium | reverse complement strand
GATTTTATTATCGGTATGCCGCCGCCCACACTTGCCTCAAAGCCTACGCACAGGTCAAGGGACCTGGCGAGATTAAAAATCTCGTAACCGGAATCGGAAAGCAGGGCCTTATTCGCCGTTACTACGTGCTTACCCTGCCTCAGCGCCTCCATGACAATATCCTTGGCAGGCATGATACCGCCCATAAGCTCTACTACGATATCGATTTTAGGATCATATAATACCTTGCCTATCAATTTAGTAAGGAGCTTCTTATCCACCTTTACCGGCCTTTTTTTCTTCAGCTCCTTATCGCATATCCGCACGATATTTATATCGACGCCGCTCTTTTCCTTCAGGAAGGCCCTTCTGGACACAAGCGCCTTCACCACCCCGCTACCGATAGTGCCGAATCCTATTATGCCGATATTTATCTTTTTCATATCATTCCTTTTTGATATTATGGCCCGCCTTTCCCGGAACAGCCATCCGGATGAAGACGGATGGTCGGGGCGGGCGGATTTCCCTTCGCTCGGCCAAAGGCCTCGCTCCGGGCCGGCCAATTTTGCTGTCGGCCAGGGGCCTCTTCTTCCTTTTCGTCAGCGCAAAATTGGCTTCAAATCCCGACACGTTCTGATTTAAACTGGTCGGGGCGGGCGGATTTGAACCGCCGACCCCTTGCACCCCAAGCAAGTGCGCTAGCCCCTGCGCTACGCCCCGAACATATAGCATTATATTATATCAAATAGATATAAAAAGGGAAGATTTTTTATCGGATAATTTTTGAATCGGATTACTTGAGTACCGGTTGGATTCAGCTGCCCTTAAGTCTTTCCTCTGCCCAGATAGCCTCAAGGCTGTTTGGGTATTTTTTAAGGACTTCTTGGTAGGCTTCGTTGGCTTTCTTTACATCTTTTATCTTTTCTTCGTATATTATGCCTTTGGCGCATTGGGCCATGCTGGCATACTGAGAATTCGGATACTGGCGAATTAGGCGATCGAACGCCCCTATAGCCTCTTTGTGCTTTTGCAGATATTCGTAATATGCGCCTACATAGAGAATAAGCTGCGGGCTGTATTTCTCACTCGGGTGCTCGTTTATTATCCTCTCCAAGATCTTTATACTGTCCTGGTGCCTTGCGGCGCTGCCGGTCTTCAGGGCCTCCGACGTCGCGATAACGGCCTCCTCGATCATGGGTGGTATCTCGCGGGGCTTTTCGTCGGAAATGTATATAGGACAAGGCTGCAGGAGCTGCTTTGCCCGGTCCGGCCTGTTCTTGACAAGTAGTATGACGCGGGGCTTTTTCCCGATCTGATAAAGTTCGTCCAGCTCTTCCCATTCTTTTTCGGCAAGCCTCTGCGGGGCTTCGGGCATCCTGTCAAAATAAACCTCTGTCTTCTGCCCTGCCCCCACAACAACAGCCTGCCCGGCCTCCGGTTCCTTTTCCGGCTTATAGAGGCTCTCAACCTTTACCATACCCTGAACAACGCTGACATCCGTTTTCGGCTGGAGTTGAGGCGATACCTCGACCATGAATTTTGTCCCCAGGGCCGTTGATACGGCATTACTGGTATTTATCATGAATTTTGAAGGCCGAAAGCCTTCGTCAATGCTGACAAGCACCTTTCCTTCCATGAGGTCGAAAATAGCTTTTCCGCGGCCGTACCTGGGTGAGAGCCGGGCTATTCGGACCTTGGAGCCTTCCTTGATCCTTATGGTGTATTTATTATGAATACCCACATCTGCCGTCGAACCGGCTTTAGCCATTATTATATCTCCGACGCTAAAAGAGCACTTATCTCCAATGTCCTTAATGACATTGCTACCGGCTTGCTGAACCGTCACGATCCCGGTTTTGGCAATAACACCGGGTGAAAGAGGCAACGCCGAATATATGAAAAATCCGACCGCCACTATGAATACAAGGCTCGCAGTAATACCGGCGAGCGCAGGGGAATATGCCACCCTTGCCCTCTCTTTAGCCATTATCCCGTAAAGCTTCTTTTTAAACTCCGTATCAAAAGAAGCTGACGGCTCAATCTTTTTGAGATTGGCCATTATCTTGTCAAATTTCTCGAATTCGGATCCCATACCATCACTTCCTTTTATAAGGATTCATACCCAGCTTCTTCATAAACAATTCTTTGGCTTCATTAAGCCTTACCGAGATCGTTGCCGCGCTGCATTCCAGTATTGCCGCGGCTTCCTTGTAACTCAACCCCTGGATGCTGCACAAAGCTATGACCTCCCTGTATTCCTCGGGCAGCAAGTTCAGTACCCTTTGCGCTTCTTCCGCCAGGTCCGCGTCTTCGGCAATTGTTTCCGGGCCGGGAGCCGTATCCGCTATAACATCCTTAAGCTTCATAATCTCATCGGTTCCAGAAATGTTTTCCTCTAACGACATATTCCGAAAATACTTCTTGTCTCGTAATGAGTTCTTAGCCAGGTTTCTCGCTATCGTATATATCCATGTCGCGAAGCTCTTGGCCGTATCGAATACCCTGAGGTTCACATATACTTTTATGAATACCTCCTGGGCTACCTCCTCGGCAGTTTGCCTGTTGCCTATCATACGGTATATGAAATTCAGTATTGCGTTCCTGTACCTGCCGTAGAGCTCCTCAAAGGCGGGCATATCGCCTTCTTGCGCCCTTTTTGCCACAACCTCATCGGAAGACCGTTCTATCATTTTACAAGCGATCCCTTATATAAATACACGCAAAAATCGGTGATTTTTAGTTTTTTTAAGTATATCAGATTGGGTATGTTTTTACAAGAGAGGGCCGGACGCGGCCTCAAAAGGGCTTACTTCGTGGATTGCTGCGTCTCCGCTAGCTTTATTACCGCATCTATCTTTTCTTTCTTCACCTTCATATACACCGCGAGTTTGGATTCCATGATCTGGTCGATCATCTTGTACACGAGCCTGTTTGCCTCTAAAAGCCTTGATTCATAGACCTGCCGTGCCGGGGAGACTATCTTGCCGCGCAGTATCTTTTCGGCTATTATG
>JAKLDX010000164.1 GCA_022703295.1 Candidatus Omnitrophota bacterium | reverse complement strand
CGGAGTCGATCAGCGTGATGATGGGCTGCACACCGAGTTCGGCGTATTCGCGGATGACCGCGAGGAGGTTGGCCTTCTTGCGGTCGTCAAGCGACTCAAACACGCCGTCGTGAAAGACGAAGTGCGGGAACTTTTACGGCTTTTTGGTATGCCTTTCGAGAAGAAGGGCGCTTAATTCGTATCACTAAAGATCAAGGGTAAATATGGCAAAGACTTCACTAATAGTAAAACAGCAGAGGCCGCCTAAATTTAAAGCAAGGCGCTACAACAGATGCAGGCTGTGCGGCAGGCCGCGCGGCTTCATACGAAGGTTCCAGATATGCCGAATCTGTTTTAGAGAATTGGCCTCCAGGGGAGAGATCCCGGGCGTGGTAAAAGCCAGCTGGTAGGAAATTTCAAGGAGGATAGATGGCAGTAACAGATCCAATAGCTGATATGCTCACTATAATACGGAATGGTAGCTTCGCCCGCAAAGAAACGGTTGAAGTAAAAAATTCCGGGCTTACGACAGGCATTGTCGATATCCTGAAGAAAAACGGGTTTATTTCCAATTATAAGCTTATAAAAGATTCCAAGCAGGGAATCTTGAGGATATACCTTAAATATATGAAGAACGGGCATCCCGGGATCCTGGGATTGAGGAGGATATCTAAACCCGGCCTCAGAGTTTACAAAAAGGCCGATGTGCTTCCTAAGGTCTACGGTGGTTTAGGTATAGCGATAATATCCACGTCGCAGGGGCTTTTAACGGATAGTGAGGCCCGCGAGAAAAAAGTGGGTGGCGAAGTAATGTGTTACGTATGGTAAGGGATAAACAATGTCAAGAATAGGCAAAAAGGCGATTAGTATACCGGCGGGCGTAAAGATCGGCGTTGCCGGGAATATCGTAACGATCGAAGGCCCCAAGGGGAAGCTCGCTTATACTAAGGCCCCGGACTTCAAGGTTGAAGTCAAAGATTCTTCTATTTTGGTAAGCCGGCCTTCGGATGAGAAACAGGCCAAGGCTACACACGGCCTCATAAGAAGCCTTCTGAATAACATGATAATCGGTGTGACCGAAGGCTACAAGAAAGAGCTTGAGATAACAGGTGTCGGGTTCAAGGCCGCGGTGCAGGGCAAGGTGTTGAACGTTCAGCTGAGCTATACGCATCCTATAAATTACAATATTCCGGACGGAATAACGATAGAGACCCCGAAGCCGACGCAGATAGTTATAAAAGGGATAGACAAAGCAAAGGTCGGAGAAGTTGCAGCCGAGATAAGGGATTATTACAGGCCGGAGCCTTATAAAGGAAAAGGGATAAAATACGCCGGAGAGCACGTCAGGAGAAAAGCCGGTAAGGCAGTTGCCGGAGCTGCTGGCGGCGCAGGCGGATAAAAAGGTATATTTATGAAGAAATGGGTAGCGGTAACAGGCAGGACCAGGCGGCATAAGATCATACGAAAAGATATCGTCGGCACAAACGAAAGGCCGCGACTCAGCGTTTACAGGAGTCTTAACAATCTGTATGCTCAGGTTGTAGATGATATGGCAGGCAAGACATTGGTTTCTTTATCGACAGCTTCACCGGACCTGAAAGACAAGATCAAGAAGGATGCCGGTAATGTCAAAGGGGCCGTGCTGCTGGGGACGGCGCTTGCCGAAATTTGCAAGAAGAACGGCATCTCAAAAGTTGTATTCGACCGTTCGGGGTATCTTTATCATGGCCGCGTGAAAGCGCTGGCGGAATCCGCGAGAAAAGGCGGATTGCAGTTTTAAAAAAGTACGATTGAGAGGATAAAAGTGGCAGAGAAAAACGATAACAATAAAAAAGAAAACGAACCGGAAGTAAAACCATCTTCGGAAGCTGCTCCTGCTCCCGCTCCCGCCGCTGCTCCGGTCGCACCGGCACAGGGAACTGAACAGCGTCCAAGAAGGCCGCAGAGAAGGCCGTCCGGACAGGGCAGGTCTTACGGCTCGCAGGCCAGGAGCCTGGAAGAAAACGGTGTCATCGAGAAAGTAGTTAACATCAAGAGAGTGGCCAAGGTTGTTAAAGGCGGCCGCAGGTTCTCTTTTAATGCTCTTGTAGTGGCCGGTGACGGCAAGGGGCAGGTCGGTCTGGGCTTCGGAAAGGCCAATGAAGTCGCGGAAGCCATAAGGAAAGGCCTGAATGACGCCAAAAAGAATTTTTTCAAGATCCCGATGAAAGGCACAACGATCCCACATGAAATAATAGGGCATTTCAAAGCTGCCAGAGTCCTCCTTAAACCGGCAGGCGAAGGAACGGGAGTAATAGCCGGAGGGGCGGTCAGGGCTATATGCGAGGCAGGCGGCATAAAGGATATACTTACAAAGAGCCTTGGTTCGGACTCATCTCTTAATGTCCTTAAGGCGGCTATCGACGGATTGAAACAGCTCAGGCTGGAGAGAGAATCGCTCAGGGAAGAGGTTAACAGTGAGACCAAATGAAGTAGGTGCGCCTAAAGGTGCAAATCGGAATACAAAGAGACGCGGAAGGGGTTCGGGTTCCGGGCACGGAAAGAACGCTTGCAGGGGCCGTAAGGGCGCATTGAAACGTTCCGGCAGGACGACGAGGCCCGGCTTTGAGGGCGGACAGATGCCCCTCATAAGGCGTATCCCGAAAAGGGGATTCAATGCCCTATTCAAGAATGAATATCAGGTGGTCAATGTAGGTTCGCTCAACAGGTTTGAGAATAATTCCACGGTCGGGCCTGCGGAATTCAAGAAAGCAGGGCTTGTCGGCAGCGACAAGGAGCGTGTAAAAGTTCTCGGTACCGGTGAGTTTAAGAAATCGCTTACGATAAAAGCGCACAAGTTTTCAGCTTCGGCCAAAAAGGCCCTGGAGACAGCGGGCGCTAAAATCGAGATTTTAAAATAAACTAAAAAAATCTATGTTCGAAGCATTTGGAAATATCCTAAAAATACCGGACCTGAGGAAGAAGATAATCTTCACCCTCGGCCTTATAGCCGTTTACAGGATAGGGACGTATATACCTACGCCCGGCATTGACGGGGCGAGGCTC
>JAKLDX010000163.1 GCA_022703295.1 Candidatus Omnitrophota bacterium | reverse complement strand
CGGTGGTCGGCGTATCAAAATCGGGCTCTCCTGCAGCAAAGCTGACCACATCAATACCTTCCTTGACCATCTTCTTAGCCTTGGAAGTTATGCCCAGGGTAACCGATTCAGCTATGTCCGATACCCGCTTTGCAAGCCTCATCTTTAGCTCCTTATGATATTATTTTAAGCTATTATATTATAATATAACCGCGCCAAATCTCAAGAGGAAAAACAAAGAAATTTTTCGGGTCCTGCCGCAACCTTGTCTTTTCTTCTTAGGGCTCGCACGGGGTTCACAATTGACCGATGTTAGGACGCGTGTCTGTATGGGCACCAGGATTACCTGTCGGGGGTGACCCCTCTATAAAAGCCTTCGTTTTTTAAGTCTGTAATCCTAAGCGGTGCCCACCCCCATCCCATGCTCGCCCGTAGTAGAAAAGTCTTCGGTCGCGTCACCCGAAAAATTTCAAGCTCTCATATAAACAGTGGCCAATATGACCCTTAGACGATACGGCGGCATCCCCAATAAAAATAAATTTTTTGGCATGTGTTGAAGGCGGAACTTTTGGGTGCTTGCCGGAGCGAATGTTAAAAATTTTGATACATTGGGCGATCCAGAAAGGACAATGAAACTGCTCAATAGGTCAGAGGGTTTGCAGGTTCATTGGCCATCGAAATTTTTCCACAGCAAATTGCATGCCCAATGCAATTTGCGACGAGCGGAGGCAACACCTAAAAGCAAACGCCTTCGTTTGAAAGCGAAAAAATAAAAAGCCCCTTAATCCATAGCTGGATCAAGGGGCCTGGGAATCCTATCGCTTCTTTTTACCTGTCGCCGCGCTTACGGAAAAGGCCACGAAGGTTCTTCATAAATCCGCGTTTATCCGCGAGTTTTTTATCTTCGCTCTTTGCCTGCTCACGGAACTTCTCTTCCTGCATAGTCGGTTTTGCCTTAGAGATCGTCTTTATTTTTGTTTCGTCTTTCTTATGCTCTTCCCTAACCTTCTTTTCCGCTTCCGCGACCTCTTTTTTAGCCTCTTTATCGGCCGCCGCGGCAGCTTTCGCTTCTCCCTGCTTCGCCTTTTCTTTTTTCTTTTTCGGCAATTTTTCTACGATCTTTTTCTCGGTCAATTCGAAGATACAGAGACTTGCACCATCGCCGCGCCTGAATCCAAGCGGCACGATCCTGGTGAATCCGCTGGTCCTGTCCTTAAAAAGAGGCACTATCTCCTTAAAAAGTTTCATTATCAGATCTCTGTCCGGCAGGTAAACATAAACCCTTCTCCTGGAGGCGACCGTATCGGATTTTGCCATTGTGATAAGTTTTTCTGCTAACCTACGGGCCTCTTTTGCCCTGGCGGTAATAGTCTGTATCTTCTGATATTTGAACAGGTCACGAACCATGTTACGCATCGTCGCGTTCCTACGGCTCGTCATCATGCTGAGTTTTGAACGGCGTTTTCTGTGTCTCATTTTACTCCGACTCTTCTTTCTTCTTCTTGCCCTCGTCGAATTTCATGCCTAACGACAATCCCATGTCGCCGAGTATCTTGTTTATCTCCGCCAGAGATTTCTTGCCAAAGTTCCTGTATTTCAGCATCTCCAGTTCCGATCTCCTGACAAGATCGCCTATGGTCTTTATCTTGCCTTCCCTCAGGCAGTTGGAGCTTCTCACGGACAATTCAAGCTCCGATATCGGGACTTTCAGTTTTTCTTTAAGCATCTTCTGCTCTTCCGTCTCCTCGGGCACTTCCTCTTCTTCCGGCAATTTCCCGAATCCTACGAATATATCCAGGTGCCTCTGCAGAATATTTGAAGCATACAACAGGGCCTCTTTGGGGTCTATGGATCCGTTCGTCCAAAGTTCCAGTATAAGCCTGTCGTAATCGGTCATCTGGCCAACGCGGGTATTCTCTACATAGAAGTTAACTTTCCTCACCGGGGTGAATATGGAATCTATCGCGATGACCCCTATTGGCTGGCCTTCTTTCTTATTCCTCTCCGCAGGCATATATCCGCGGCCGCGCGCAACTTCCATCTCTACCCGGAACTTGACATTCTTCGTAAGCGTGGCTATGTGAAGGTCCGGGTTCACTATCTCTACGGTCTCGTCTGTTTTTATATCCTTGGCCGTTACATCACCTTTCTTTTCAACCTCTATGAGCATCGGCTTAGGAATTTTAAAATGAGATTTCAGTATCAATTTCTTTATATTAAGGATTATCTGCGGCACATCCTCGACCACGCCGCTTATTGCCGCAAATTCGTGCTGAACGCCGGCAATCTTTATGCTAGTAACCGCCGTACCCTCTATCGAGGAAAGGAGCACTCTGCGCAATGAATTTCCTACCGTAACTCCGTAACCTCTCTCGAACGGCTCGGCCACGAACTTACCGTATGTAGGCGTATGGGTCGATTCGTCCAGAACAAGTTTTTTCGGCATTTCAAAATTCTTCATGCTTATTCCCATGTATATATCCTCCGCTTGTATGGCAATTATAGCTTAAAGCTTACAGCTTATAGCTAATATTATTTCGAATATAACTCTACTATCAACTGTTCCTGTATCGGGAAGCCCACGTCTTCTTTTGTAGGCATCGCCGTAACTTTCGCTTTAAAATTCTTAGGATCGACCTCCAGCCATTTCGCCATAGGCCTGTCCTTGAGGGCTTCGTGTGTTTCGCCCAATCTTTTCAACATCGGCTCTTTTGCCTTTATCGATATCTCCTCACCGAGTTCCACCGTATAAGCCGGTATATCTAACCTCTCGCCGTCGACGTAAACAAAACCATGCTGAACCAGCTGCCTGGCTTCCGCTCTCGAACTGGCGTAATTCATCCTGAATATGACATTATCGAGCCTTCTCTCCAGCAACTGCAGCAGCATTATACCCGTGACCTCTTTCGAGCGCTCCGCTATATGGAAATAGTGCTTGAACTGTCGCTCCAAAACCCCGTATATTCTCTTGACCTTCTGCTTCTCTCTCATCTGAAGGCCATAGTTTGAATCCTTCTTTCTGATCTGCCCGTGCTGTCCGGGGGCGT
>JAKLDX010000162.1 GCA_022703295.1 Candidatus Omnitrophota bacterium | reverse complement strand
CGCCTGCATCGGAATTAGGGTAGATAACTATAACCGGCATATTAAAACTTTTGACCGCATCGAGCGTGATCCTCATCTGTCCGGCCGCTTCCCTGGCCTGCGTAGATACGGGATGCTGCAGCACTATGAAAAATCGTTCCGCGAAGGATAGGCCGAATTTTCTTAATACATCGCGTTTATCGGTAAAGTCTTCGCACAAAATGCGATCCAATGCCGGTGCGCCGCATTTGAAAATCCTCCATTTATCCTCTCCCAAGCGCAGCACCCTCTCGCCAGCTCCGGCACTTGCAGTAAAATGTATATGGGATAATTTTGTTATCGCATGTCTGAACAGTTCATCGATGTTGCCGGACACTTCTCCGCCATGTATATGCGCAACAGGGATATTTAAAAAATTAGCAGCAATGGACGCGGCAAGCATTTCCCACCTGTCCCCCAGCACAACCACTATATCGGCCCCCGATCTTTTACAAGCCCTCGTAAGGCCTATTATCGCCTCACCTGTTGCATTCGCCATTGATGCACCGTCATCGCCGCCGTCCGATACCTTAACCTCCCCGGTGATCCTGAAACCGTCCTTTACTATCTCTTTTACAGTGGCTCCGAAATCTTTCATCAGATGCATACCGGTCGCGATGATACAGAGGTCGAGGTTCAGCGAATGCTTGATAGCCGTCAAAATAGGAAAATATATACCATAATCAGCCCGCGTACCGGTAATGACACATATCTTTCTCCGCTTCATTTTACCCAGCTCCGTTTTATCATGGAATCCACAGCTATCGGCATCCTAGCCGTCTTCCCGATAAATTCATTAAGATATTTCGGCTCTATGCCTGTTCCCGGCCTCTTCATGGCAAGCATATCTTCCGAGATGATTTCCCCGGCGAAAATATTGCGTGCGGCAACTATGCTCTTTCTGGCGATCTTTTTTATATCGTCCTCATATACCTGTGGCCTTTTCACTCCATCCCCCATCGCGGCGGATACGTTACGTATAGATAAGACCATATCCTTAAACTCCTCCTGTTCAAGCGACGCATTATGGTCGGGGCCTGATAGCTTCCTGTTCAGGGTCATATGCTTTTCGATAAGACAGGCGCCCATGGCGGCTGCAGCTATAGCGACCTCGATACCATTTGTATGGTCGGAATAACCTACCGGGACATTAAATTCTTTCTCCATAGTTATTATGGCCTTCAGGTTTACGCAAGCAGGCAAGGTGGGATAATTTGAAGTACAATGTAACAATATTACGTTCTTATTTCCTGATAAATATAATGCTTTTAACGCAAGCGAGACTTCGCCGAGATCGGCCATTCCCGTAGACAATATGATAGGTTTACGATAGCCGGCTATCATCCGCAGTAGGGGCATATTATTCATGTCGCCGGAGCCTATTTTAAAAGCGCATATCCCAAGGTCATTCAGGAAATATGCGCTTTTTTCATCGAAAGGCGTGGCTAAAAATATTATCTTTTTTTTGGTGCAGTACCGGTATATCTCTCCGAAATCCCTTTCCGTAAGTTCCAGTTTCTTCAGCATCTCGAACTGCGAAGAACCCGGGGCAGATCTTTTCTGATACCGCGCCTTTGGGGCGGTCCTTGTGGTTATCTCTTCGGTCTTAAATGCCTGGAATTTAACGGCATCTGCCCCGGCTTCCTTTGCGGCATCGACGAGTTCCTTTGCGAGGTGCAGGCTGCCGTTATGATTGACCCCGGCTTCAGCAATAATAAAAATTTTTTCTCCGGGACCGATGCGTTTATTCGCGATAAGTACGGGTTTTATCATATGCCTTTTAGCTATATATGGTTAAAATCATATGAATTTTTCCGCTATCGATATAGCCTTCGAAGCCAGAGACTCCATCTCCTCTATACGTTTCAGTCTTTCCCTGAATATCTTGGCCATCTTCTTTTCGTCGGCTGTAAGCTCGCCCTCTGCCGAATCGACTATACCCTTGAACTCAGTTATCATGTTCGAAACTTCGCCTATGCGCTTCTCAACGGCAGATTTAATCTTATTGGAAAATACTTTTTTTATGTCCGGGTTTGCTTCGTAATAATCCTTCCGGGAGCCTTTTATCCATACGCTTTTAACAGCTCCCCATTTTTCAAGCTCCCTTATGTTCAGACTTATATTACCCTTGCTCACCACCAGTCTTTCGACGAGATCATCCAAAGAGAGCGGCTTGTTACTCAGATAAAGCACCGCATACAGCTGGGCTATGAACTTATTTAATCCGAAGCTTGCTGCCAGCTTACCAACGCTTTCAATGAATTTATCCTGGGCGATCTCAAGTTTGCCGTTCATATCAGTACCCTCTTTTCTATCGTTTAAAACATTTTAAACGATAATACACCTTCGCCCTTTAGTTGTCAATATAAATATGGTGGATTTTAACGGAGAAATGAGGCTATATTATCGACTACGTAGGCCTTCTGGTCCTTGGTCATCTCGGGATAGACTGGTATGGAAAATACCTCCTCTACGGCCCTTTCCGACTCCTTCATATCCCCTTTCTTATAGCCCAGGCCCTTATAGCAATCCTGGAGATGGAGCGGGATGGGATAATAGGTGCGGGCTTCTATTCCGGCCTTTGAGAGGTGATTGAGCGCACCTTTAAGGTTTGATTTTACCCTTAGGGTGTACTGGTGATATGTGTGGACATTGCATTCCGGTACATATGGAGTATCAACAGGTAATCCTTCAAGCGCTTTATTATAGAAGGCTGCGTTATCCCTTCTTGCCTGCAGCCATCTATCAAGATATTTAAGTTTAATTCTCAATACAGCGGCTTGTATATTATCAAGCCTCGAATTCATCCCTATGGCCGAATGGATATAACGCACGGAACTGCCGTGAACCCTGAGCATCCTTACCGCATCTGCCAGTTTTTTATCATTTTGCCGGCTGGTTATCGCCTGATTAATCCAAACGGCGATTATTTTCATTTCTTTTTCTTTCATTCCGCGGGTGGTCAGCGCCGGCGTGCCTAAACGGATGCCGGACGGGTCCATTGGCGAACGCGGGTCG
>JAKLDX010000161.1 GCA_022703295.1 Candidatus Omnitrophota bacterium | reverse complement strand
ATAATCCGCGAAAAATATTTTTTTGATTTGAATAACCTAAAAATCCCGACAGAAAACCCCCACTAATAGTATCTCTGATATTTTCAGACACAATATATAGTGCTTTTCCCTTGACTTATATCCTAACGTATGATATATTTTTAAAACGAACAAGGGTGTTAAGTAAATTTTTTAAAAATCTTAAAACAGGAAATGGGAGGTGATAGTAAGATGCATAATGAGTCAGATGTAAATGCATTATTGTCGGAAAATGCCAAGAAGGTCCTCGAAAAAAGGTATCTTAAGAAGGACGATGACGGGCATATCGTAGAAAAACCTTCGGATATGTTCAGGCGCGTGGCAAAAAATATTGCTACGGCGGATTCTTATTACGGAAAGAACGAACCGGAGGTAAAGAGAACCGAAGAAGAGTTTTTCGGTATGATGTCAAGGATGGAATTCCTGCCCAATTCCCCGACGCTTATGAACGCGGGAAGAGAGCTTCAGCAGTTATCGGCGTGTTTCGTACTATCCATAGATGATTCGATGGAATCGATATTCGAGACCATCAAGGATACTGCACTCATACATAAATCAGGCGGCGGTACGGGTTTCAGTTTTTCGAGGCTGCGCGGCAAAAATTCTCCTGTCAGGTCAACCGGCGGCATATCCAGCGGCCCGGTCTCTTTCATGAAGGTATTCAATGCGGCTACGCAGGCGGTTAAACAGGGTGGCACACGCAGAGGCGCTAACATGGGTATACTCAGGGTGGACCATCCGGACATTCTCGAATTTGTGACATGCAAGGAGAGCGACAAGGAGATAACCAATTTCAATATCTCAGTAGCCATCACGGAAGATTTCATAAAGAAGGCGAGCAAGAACGAAGAATACGACCTGGTCGATCCCCACACGAAGAAAGGCGTGCAGAAGCTGAATGCGCGCAAAGTCCTGGATCTCATAATAAAGATGGCGTGGAAAAACGGGGAGCCCGGGATAATTTTTATCGACAGGATAAACAGAGACAATCCTACTCCCTTGGCGGGAGAAATAGAGTCGACTAACCCATGCGGCGAACAGCCGTTATTACCGTACGAAAGCTGCAACCTTGGCTCGATAAATCTTTCCAGGGTGGTGAGCGACGGCACAATAGACTGGAAAAAACTCGGAGACGTGATAGATAAAGCGGTCCACTTCCTCGATAATGTGATAGATATGAACTCATATCCCCTGAAGAGGATAGAGGATACGACCAAATCAAACCGCAAGGTAGGCCTCGGGGTGATGGGGTTTGCCGACATGCTTCTGAAGTTAGGGGTAAGGTATGATTCCGAAGATGCGATACAGCTTGCCGAAAAGATAATGAAGTTCATCTTGGACAACGCGAGGGATTCTTCGCAGAGGCTTGCGCAGGAAAGAGGCGCTTTCCCCAATTACGATAAGAGCATATTCAGGACAAATGCCGCAAGGCCCATCAGGAATGCCACTCTCACCACTATAGCGCCGACAGGCACATTATCCATAATAGCGAACTGTTCCAGCGGCATAGAACCTATCTTTGCCATATCTTATATAAGGAATATTCTGGACAATACGAAATTCGTAGAGGTCCATCCTTATTTTGAGGAGATGGCCAAAAGGAGAGGTTTTTATTCCACGGACCTGATGAACCTGATAGCGCAAAAGGGGACGGTGGTGGGTTTCGACGAAATACCATCCGACATCCAGGATCTGTTCGTAAGCGCCCATGACATCGATCCTAAGTGGCATATAAAGATGCAGGCCGCGTTCCAGAAATACACAAATAACGCTGTTTCTAAGACGGTAAACCTTCCTTCTGAGGCCAAAGTCGAGGATGTTTATAGTATTTATATGATGGCCTACGAAAGCGGCTGCAAGGGAGTGACTATATACAGGGATAATTCCAGGGAGGAGCAGGTGTTGAATAAAGCTGCTGCCGGTCCGTCCCTGGCTGAGCCAGAAAAGAAATCAGCCACAACCAAGATAGTCCCGAGGCCGAGGCCCAACGTTATATTCGGCACCACCACAAAGATATCGACAGGCTGCGGCACCCTGTATGTGACCATAAATGAAGACGAAGAAGGACTGCCGTTCGAGGTGTTCACGTCTATGGGCAAAGCCGGCGGATGCGCAATGAGCCAGCTTGAGGCCATAGGGCGCCTGGTATCACTGGCTTTCAGAAGCGGTATAGACACCAGTTCTATAATAGAGCAGCTTCGCGGGATACGATGCCCTTCGCCAAGCTGGGAGAAGGGTGGAAGGATATTCTCCTGCAGTGACGCCATAGCGCGCGTGATAGAAAGAAGAATGCAGGACTCCAAGGCCAAGGGGCGTCCTTCTATAGAGGAGGCTCCTGCGCCGAAGCTTGAAAAGACGGAAGAGGCGGCTCCGGCATTCAAACTGGAAGGCTCTGAGGCCGTTTCAACGGCCAGTAAGCTGAAGACAGGTAACATTGTAGGCGTATGCCCTGATTGCGGAAGCGCCCTCTGGCATGTTGAAGGCTGTATGATATGCAAGTCATGCGGTTATTCAAAATGCGGGTAAGCCGAATAATTTAGTTTGCCGCCCTTGTCAAAACAGGATTTTGTGGTAAACTTTTATAATAACCTGCTCATAACATCATATATAATCATAAACGAGCCGGTTATTACAAAAAGGGAGGTGCTGTATGTCGGAATGGTTGACGTTCGTAGTTGTTGACCCGGTTAAGGCATTGTCCGTAAAGATCTTAGGATATATTCCTGCCATAGCAGGGGCGATTGTCATCCTGGTCGTAGGCTGGTTGCTGGCAAAGTTAATAGAAACCGTTACTATAAGGGTATTGAAAGCAATCAAATTGGATATCGCAAGCGATAAGGCCGGTATATCCAATGTTCTTGCTCAGGGCGAAATAAAGATGACGCTGTCGGAGTTGATCGGCGCAGTTATATACTGGCTGGTCACCCTGGTGGCTATAGCTACCGCCTTGGGGACCCTGAATCTGACCATAGCCGCGGAATTGATATCCAGGCTTGTTGAGTATGTGCCGAATATATTA
>JAKLDX010000160.1 GCA_022703295.1 Candidatus Omnitrophota bacterium | reverse complement strand
GTGTGAATGATAATGTATGCAAAGCCTTTGGCTATTCAAGAGAAGAGCTCCTCAATATGTCCATCCCTGACATCGATGTCAATTTTACATTTAAAATCTGGCCGAACCACTGGAAAGAGCTTAAAGAAAAGACTTCGTTTACCTTCGAAAGCCTGCATCGCAGGAAGGACGGGACGACCTTCCCGGTAGAGGTGACCGTAAATTATATGGAATTCGAAAACGAAGAGTATAATTGCGCGTTCGCCAGAGATATAACCGAGCGAAAGAAACAGGAGGAGGCCCTGGTCCAGCGCACGCAACAGCTGGAAATCCTGTCAAGGACAAGCCAGCATATTAACGCGGTGCTGGAAGTGCCCGTGATAATGCGCACGCTCGTCGCGGCTGCCATGGAAGCGGTTAACGCGACAGGGGGCAGCGGCGGCCTGCTTGTGAACGGAAAAATGGAATTCAGCGAATATAACAGGGACGGGAAAATAGAGCACATAAATTATTCTTTTGGCCCGGGCCAGGGCGTGCCCGGATGGATATCGGTAAATATGAAGCCGTATATTTCCAATGATGCCCAGAAGGACCCTCAGATATTTTCCGAAAAACTTAAACGTTTTGGCCTGTATAATCTTGTCAGTGTGCCGATAATAAACCATAAGGCGGAACTTTTAGGATGCTTTGAGATATTCAATAAAGAAGGAAGAACGCCTTTCGATGCCCAGGATGTGTTTATAATGCAGGGATTGGCGGCGAGCGCTGCCATAGCGCTTGAGAATGCCAAACTGATCGCCGAGAGAAAACGCGACGAAGATATGCTGCGCCAGAGCGAAAACAGGTACAGGGCGATAGTCGAGGACCAGACCGAATTGATATGCCGTTACCGGCTGGACGGGGTGATAACTTTTGTGAATGAGGCATATTGCCGCTGTTTTGGCAGGTCCCGCGAACAATTATTGGATAAGTCATTCATGCCGTTCGTCCTCAAAGAGGACATGGAAATAGTGAAAGAGAATTTCGCCAAACTGGATATGCGGCACCCGTTCTTTACACATGAGCACAGGGTGGTGGCGGTAAACGGCCAGATACGCTGGCACCAGTGGAGCAACAGGGCGATATTCGATGACAAGGGGAACATTACCGAGGTCCAGGGGGTAGGGCGTGATATAACGGACAGGAAAGAGGCGGAGGAAAAGCTCCAGAAGCTTTATAAGCAGCTGATGCAATCCCATAAGAAGCTGGAGCAGATAGCGCTCAAGGACCCGCATACGGGCCTTTACAATTACCGCTACCTGAACGAATTCATCGAACCGGAATTATTCCGCGCCATAAGGTGCATACATCCTCTTTCGGTCATCATGATGGACATAGATTATTTTAAATCGGTGAACGATGTCTACGGTCATGAATTCGGCGACCTTGTGTTAAAGCAATTTTCGGCATACCTGAAGAAGATAGTCAGGAGATACGATATAGTGATACGTTCGGGCGGAGAGGAGTTCATCATTATCGCTCCGGGGGTAAACCGCCTCAAGGCCTATGCGTTGGCGCAGAGGATACTGGACGCCGTTATTGTTTATAGTTTCGGGAATAAACAGCATACCGTAAAGCTTAAGCTGAGCATAGCCGTCGCTTCTTATCCGGACGATAAGATCACCAGAGGAGTTGATCTTATAAACCTGGCGGACAAGATCCTGAATAAGGTGAAGGCCGAAGGCGGCAACAGGGTCTACTCTTCAGAAGAATTATCCGCGAAGAAGAAAAAGATAAAAGATCAGAAAGAGCCTACGGACGTGAAGCTCCTCAGGGAAAAGATAGACAAGCTGACTAAGCGCGGCAAGCAGGGCCTGATAGAATCGATATTCGCTTTCGCAAAAACGATAGAGTTGAGGGACCGGTACACCGGTGAGCACGTGGAGAACACAGTCCGCTACGCTACAGAAATAGCTCAGGCCATGGAACTTAACGCCGAGGATATAGAGAATATAAAGGAGGCGGCTATATTGCACGACCTCGGCAAGATAGGAATAAGCGATAAGATACTGCTGAAAAAATCCAAACTGACCAACGAGGAATTCGACGAGATAAAGAGGCATCCGCAGATCGCGGCGGACATAATACGCCCGATACAGTTCATGCATGACATAATCCCGCTAATACTTTATCACCATGAGAGATGGGACGGCAAAGGCTATCCTGCCGATCTCAAGGGCGACGAAATACCGATAGGCGCGCGTATCATAGCCATAGCGGATGTCTACCAGGCGCTCACCTCAGACCGTCCGTACCGGAAAGCTTTTTCGAAGAAGAAGGCCCTGGATATAATAAAACAGGGTTCCGGCACCCAGTTTGACCCTTCCATAGTCAAAGTTTTCCTCAAGATCCTGGAAAAAGAGAAGTAATTTTCCGTTCCGCCAGTATTATATTGACACATTCTACCCGTCAATATATAATTATTTTATCAAAATAATATACAAAAGGAGATATTGTCTTTGGAAGAAAACGAACTTATAAAACAGAGAAAAGCCAAGCTTGACAGTATAGCTAAAAGCGGCGCATATGCTTACGGCGGAAAATTCGAACTATCTTCAAATATAGGCGCTCTTAAGGCAGATTTCGCCGAAGGCAAGACCGCGGTGCTTGCCGGCAGGATCATGGCTATAAGGGCTCACGGCAAAAGCCTTTTTTACGATATCAAGGACTCCTCGGGCAAGATACAGGCCTACGTGAAAGCGGATATAGTGGGGCCTGAAAGTTTCGAATTTCAGAAGAACCTCGATATAGGCGATTTTATAGGCATTAAGGGCGATACCTTCAAGACCCGCACCGGCGAACCCACGATAATAGTCAAAGAGATGAAGATACTCTCCAAGTCCCTGAGGCCGCTACCGGAAAAATGGCACGGCCTGAAAGACATCGAGACGCGTTACCGCCAGCGCTATGTCGACCTTATCGTGAATGACGACGTGCGCAAGACGTTCATCGCGCGCTCGCGTATCATCTCCGAGATCAGGAAATTCCTCGACGGCCGCGGTTTTCTCGAGGTCGAGACGCCGAT
>JAKLDX010000016.1 GCA_022703295.1 Candidatus Omnitrophota bacterium | reverse complement strand
GTTTATGCTGGAGAAAGAAGAACCTTCGTCTGTTAGCGGCACGCGCGTCAGGTTGACGCTTATCGCTCACGAGAACGCCGCGGCAGAAGTAACGGCCGAGAAAGGCTTCCCAGTGAGCGTGACGCCTAAGATGACGAGCGTATTGCAGAAGCTTGGAGATGAGATGAAGGCCGAGCCGCAGAAAGCAAAGGATATTTCGGCTATCGTGTCGTATGTCTCAGGCATATATGAACCGGCGAGACAGGTTATGACGAGAGCGCGTTATCCGGAAGAGCAGAAGACTGTCTTCGTGCCACTTTCGGAGAAATTCTGCCCGATGGAATCGATAGTGCTTAAAGGAAAAGAACAGGCGGCATGGCAGGCCCTTAGAGATAGGCTTGGCAAACAGTATAATTTCAAAAATATCAAGGCGGTGTTTTATGACGGTACGATCGAGGATTTGGAAAGAAGAATGGCCGCGGCCGGAGAGCTGACAAGCAGGAACGCGCTTGTCTATATGGATGAGGCGGTAGCAGCACAGTCAGCTGACAAAATTCAGGCGCTTAGCCCGCGAGCAACATTCGTCAAAGAGGCGCTCACGCCGAAAGCTGAGCTTGCCGAGGGAGAGGCCGAGGGTGCTTACATGTCGATAGGCGGCCACATCGTGCTTGCCATCGGCATCCTCGATATAGTGAAGAACGGCAGGAAAGACGCGGAATTCTTGAATCGCGTAGCAGCTCTTATGAGCGCGATCGCCAGGAATGCCGTAAGCCCGGAAGAATTGAAACAGATGATCGCGGACGGCAGCATCAGGCTCAAGCTTCCGCCGGTAAGGAAGATAGATATAAGCAACAATATGGCCACGTATTTCATCATGGAAGAGGCGGCCATGACAGCATTGTAAAATATTTTGCCCGGGCGGCAAATCACCGCATTACGCGCTTCCCGCAAGCGGCGCGTATGTGCGGCCTTGTTGCCCGGGTTGTTTTTTTTGTGGAAATTTTCTCGTTTTCAAGCGTAGGCTTGGAACTTCCGGGTCCCACCTTCCGCTTGCCGCAAATTGCATTGGGCATGCAATTTGCTGTGCAAAATTTTGATGGCCATCCAACCCGCAAATAGTTAAAACAATGGCGCGGTTTGTCTGGCCTTTCTGGACCGCCCAATGTATCAAAATTTTGAACAGTCGCTCCAGGCGGTCCCCGTAAGTTCCGCCATCGACAGAAGCGAAAAAATTTTGAGGAGGGGCTGGGGAGGAAAATTTTTACGGGTGGTGCGCGGGTTAGCCTTTACGCGCGCACTAGCGAGCATGGGATGGGGGTGGGCACCGCTTAGGATTACAGACTTAAAAACGCAAGAATTACCCCCGACCGGTAATCCTGGTGCCCATACAGACACCCGTACAGATTTTAAGTCCAATTGTGAACCCCATGCGAGCTAGGAGCACGTAAAGGCGCCCGCGCGACAGGACCCGTAAAAATTTATCAATGGCAGACCAGGGATTTCTTTAGTATAATACCTACATATGAAGAAGATGAAACAGGTATTCAAAGGAAGGTTGCTCACGGTATTTGTCAAGAAAGAGCGGTTGCCGAACGGATATGTTGCCACTTTCGAGATGATACGCCATCCGGGCGCGGCGTTAATAGTTCCTTTCCTCTCGAAGGATAAAATAATAATGCTCAGGCAGCTGAGGCCGGTCATAGGCTCCTATATTTATGAACTTCCCGCGGGAACCCTCGATAAAGGCGAAGCTCCGCTCGCCTGCGCCAGGCGCGAAATAATAGAAGAGACAGGATACGGCGCGAAAAAATTTACATTCCTCGGAAAGATTTACCCGGTCCCCGGTTATTCGACCGAAAAAATATTCATATACAAGGCCGAAGGCCTGAGTAAAGAGGAGAGGATAGCCGAAAAAGACGAAGTGATAGAAAGCCGTATCTTTAATAAAACCGAGATCAAGAGGCTTTTTAAACAGGGCAAGATAGTTGACGCGAAGACTATTACGGCGCTTGCCTTTTGCGGCTGGTTATAACGATGCAATATGTCACGGCAGCTCAGATGAAAGAGATCGATAAGTACGCTATCGAGGAGTGCGGCATTCCCGCTATCGATTTAATGGAAAATGCCGGCAGGGCCGTGGCCGTCGAAGCAGAGAAGCTTGTTTCAAAAGGCAGGGCGGCGGTATTTTGCGGATACGGTAATAACGGCGGCGACGGGCTTGTGGCGGCGAGATTCCTTTTTAAAGACGGTTACGATGTAACCGTCTTTTTTATCGGCAAACCGAAGTCCCTCAGCCCGGAGACAAATTCCAATCTTGAAAAGATCCTCACGTTAGGTTTAAAGCCTGAATTTATTTCCAAAGAAGAAGAGATTTCCGGCGCGTTCGAAAAATTGGGCAAACCCGATGTTATTATCGACGCTATATTCGGCATCGGCATAAAAGGGAAGCTCGAGGATTTTTATATAAAGGTCATCGGGAAGATAAATTCTATTGATGTGCCTGTGATATCAGCCGATGTGCCGAGCGGCCTTGACGCGGATACCGGCTCAGCGCTTCCGGTTGCAGTTAAGGCCCGGGCGACCGTAACGTTCGGGCATCCTAAGGCGGGATTTAAAAGTACGGACGCGGAAAAATATCTGGGCAATCTCATTGTGGCTGATATAGGTTTTCCGCAACCTGGCGCTTCGCGCGTAAAAGCGCCGCGGAAAGAAAAATCCGTGCGCTTAAGGACCGGCAGAAAAGGTATCGTGAAGAGCGGCCACCCGTGGATATTCAAACAACAACTATTAAAAACGGATGCGGCGATAAAGCCCGGGGACATAATTAAGGTATTTGACGCATCCGGAAAATTCATGGGACGCGGTTATTATAATCCCAGGTCCGATATTGCCATAAGGATGTTTACCGGCTCCGATGAGGTGATCGATGATAATTTTATAAGCGATAAGATAAAAAAAGCCGCCGGCAAACGGGATAAAATAGCAGCTCTTACCAACGCTTACCGGGTAGTGTTCAGCGAGGCGGATGGGTTGCCCGGCCTTATCATAGACACGTACCGGGATACGGCAGTTTTCCAGATGCTTACACTTGGGATGGACAAATTAAAGCCGCTGGTTCTGGAAGGCATAAGGCAGGTCCTGGTCCCGGCGTATATATACGAGAAAAGTGTTTCGCCTTTCAGAAAACTGGAAGGCCTTAAAGATGTCGCGTCATGGCACGGCGGTACGGGTTCCGGGCTTATCGAGATATCCGAAGGCAAGGCAAAGTTTTTGGTGGATATCGAGAAAGGGCATAAGACCGGGTTCTATCTGGACCAGCGAAAGTCGCGCATGGCGATCGGTGATTTTTGTAAAAACAAAAAAGTCCTGGATCTTTTCTGCTATACGGGAGGCTTTTCCGTATGGTGTGCTCTCGGCGGGGCAGAATACACGCGGGGCATCGATATAAAAGAAGACTGGCTTTCGCTTGGCCGAAAAAATGCCGCTCTTAACGGCGTCGGCGGAAAGATCGAATTCATGAAAGCCGATGCATTTGAGGCTGTCAAGAAAGCATGCGATTCCGGAGAAAAGTTCGATATCATAATAGTTGACCCTCCGTCATTCCTAAAGAACAGGGAATCTCTTGCCAGCGCGTCGAAAGGCTATGCCGAGCTGAACCTCCTGGCGATGAAGGCGCTCGCGGAAGGCGGTATTCTGGCGACATTCTCCTGCTCTCATAACATGCCGAACGCGGCATTCTCCGCGATATTAAAAGACACGGCTGCGAAGGCCGGCAAGAAGATGGCTATTATAAAGCGGTGCCATCAGGCGGAGGATCACCCGATAGTGAAGTCCATACCGGAGACGGAATACTTAAAGGGGTATTTTTTAAAGATCAATTCATTATGAAGATAAAAAAACTTACACAAAAGAACATAAAGCCTTACGGATGGATAATCGACCGAAGCTTTATCAAAGACGACGGGCAGGGCGACAAGTACGATATCCTGCTGAAAGAAAGATCGGGAGGCTGGAGGATAGGGTATCTTATCCTGAGAAATAAAAAAATCGTGAAGCTTGAGAGTCATCCGGACAGCCTCGAGACGTTCGAGCCCGTTAAGGGCAAGGCAGCGATAGCGCTGGCCTCGGATAAAACACCCGAAAAATGCGAAATGTTTTTGCTGGACAGGCCCGTGGTGCTGAAAAAGGGTATTTGGCATAACGTTACCGCGATATCGAAAGAATGTGAGATAAAAATATTCGAGAACGCGGAAGTCACGACCGAATATTATATGCTGAGATCCGCCATCCGGGCAAAATAGTTTGACATAGGATATACAAAGTGGTTTAATGTAAACAAATGACACGGGGAGGCCGTAACTCGGCCTGAGAGTTCTGCTGAAAGCAGATTACCCATAAGACCCGATCTGGGTAATGCCAGCGTGGGGAACGAAGAAAGAGCCCTTTTGCCTGGCGCATGAGGGCTTTTATTTTATAAGAAATAACGGAAAGGGAAAATGGAAAAATTACCGGCACTGGGAAAGATACATCCCGAATTTTTTAATAAGTTCATATATCCGCATCTAGGCAAAGAAGACTCGACCGTGCTCGTAAAACCGCAGCACGGGGTTGACTTCGGCGTCATAGACCTTGACGATAATGTGGTTGTCATTTCCACGGACCCGTTTTACATCGCCAGGGAGCTGGGGGTGGAGAAGGCGGCGTGGTTTGCCGTCCATATCATAGCAAGTGACGTCGCTGTTAGCGGCATACGGCCGCGGTATTTATCCATAGATCTCAACCTTCCTCCGGAAATGACCGAGCACGAGCTTGTAAGGATGTGGAACACAGTTGATTCCGAATGCAAAAAACTCGGGATAACTGTGGTGACAGGCCATACCGCGAGATATGCCGGATGCAACTATCCGATGGTCGGCGGCGCCACAATGGTCGGGATCGATAAAAAGGGAAAACTCATAATACCGAAAGTGCGGCCCGGGGATGACATAATCGTATCTAAGGGCCCGGCAATAGAAACGACGGGCCTCATGGCGGCTTATTTTCCGCAATTTCTGCAGGAAGAATACGGCAAAGAATTCGTCCGGCGCGCGCAAGACGTCTATTATCAGATGTCGACGGTCAGGGACGCGCACGTAGCGGCGTCGGTAGGCGGCGTTACGGCGATGCATGACGCGACGGAGTGCGGCGTCTTCGGCGGCCTATACGAGATGGCCTCGCACAGCAAGGTCGGCATGAATATTTACCAGGAAAAAATAATCCTTCAGGACGAGGTAAGGAAAACGTGCGAATGTTTTGATATAGACCCGTATATCGCCATCAGCGAGGGGACGCTTTTGGCTACGGCAAAAAAAGAAAGGTCCGGGGACGTCATCGCGGCACTTAAGAAAGAAGGCATCCAGGCAAGTATAGTCGGTGAGGCCGTCAGTGAAAAAGAAGGTATAAACATCATTAAGGAAGGTAAGAAACACAGGCTGGAACATCCTAAGGTGGACCCGTTCTGGGGAAAATTCGAAGAATATTTAAAAAAGTCAAAATAGAAGAAAGGGGGCGGATGAAATAATAAAAACAAATGGGCGGGGAGGTCGTAGGGGCGGCCTGAGAGTTCCGCGGAGTCCAAGCGGATGACCCGAATAACCTGACCCTACTTCGCATTCAATTCATAAACTATAGAATGCTTCGTAGGGGTCATTCTTCGAAGCTCAAAGCTGAAAAGCTTTGGGCGGAGTAGAATGATCTGGGTAATGCCAGCGGAGGGAAGAAATATAAAACGTACCCTTATGTGCTGGCATAAGGGTTTTTTATTTATAAGGAGGGCAAGACAATGTTGGATGAGATAAAAATATCTAAGGCTATAATAAAGACTTATAACGACAAGCTAATCGGATGCCTGGAGGTCGATGTGGCGATAGTCGGTGCAGGACCGGCTGGTATGGTGTGCGCTTATTACCTGGCCAGGGCGGGGAAGAAAGTGGCTATTTTCGAGCGAAAGCTATCCGTGGGCGGCGGCATGTGGGGAGGGGGAATAATGTTCAACGAAATCGTCGTCCAGGAGAAAGCTAAGAGCATTCTGGATGAAATGGGCGTAGGGGTAAGGCTTTATGATAAGGGTTATTACATGGCCGATTCCATAGAAGCCGTGTCGACAATATGTTCCGCTGCGGTAAAGGCCGGGGCAAAGATATTTAATCTGATCAGTGCCGAAGATGTGATGATAAGGAAGGACAGGATATGCGGCCTGGTATTGAATTGGACGGCTGTTGAAATGGCGAAGCTGCATGTCGACCCGATCACGATGGCCGCGCGCTTTGTAATTGACGCGACAGGCCATGCCGCGGAGGTGGCGCATATAATAGAGAGGAAGTCCGGCATAGCGCTGAAGACCGAAAGCGGCAAAGTAATGGGCGAACAATCTATGTGGGCCGAGGTGGCCGAAGAATTAATAGTAAAAAATTCCAGGGAAGCCGCGCCGGGCCTTTATGTCTGCGGTATGTGCGCGAATGCCGTGTTTGGAGGGCCGAGGATGGGGCCTATATTCGGAGGAATGCTTTTATCCGGGAAGAAGGTCGCCGAGGATTTGATAAAAAGACTAAAGATCCGGATTTAGAAAATATAATTTTCTAAAAGTGCTATCAACTGATATAATAGTAACATAAATGAAAAAAATATCACTAGCACAATTAAAACCGGACCATAAAGGCAAGGTATCCGATATCGTCGGCGGCGGGAATCTGCGCAGCAAGCTGATGCATATGGGCGTATACAAGGGCACTGAGATCACGAAGCTCAGCCATATCGGCCTCAGGGGGCCCGTCGTTATAAAATCGGGCAGAAGCATCCTGGCATTGGGCCATGGCGTGGCGGCCAAGGTAATATTGGAGACGGAATGATAAGGAAGATATATCTGATAGGAAACCCCAATGTAGGCAAAAGCGTGATATTCTCGCGCCTTACAGGGGTGCAGGTGATATCTTCCAATTATCCCGGGACCACCGTGGAACTCTCCAAGGGGCATCTGCTTCTTGGTAACGACAAGATAGAAGTCGTCGACCTGCCGGGGACCTACTCGCTGGAACCTACTTCAAGCGCGGAAGAAGCAGCCGTATCTTTATTAAGCGAATTTCCTAAAAATGAGATGGTTGTAATAAATATTGTAGATTCTACGAACCTTGAAAGGAATCTGTCGCTTACCCTGCAGCTTTTAGAGAAAGGATTTCCCGTTATCACGTGTTTGAACATGTGCGATGACGCAAGCCACAAGGGAGTTCATATTGACACCAAAAAACTGGAAGAGATATTGCAGGCGCCGGTCATCTCAACCTGCGCGGTAACGGGGGCAGGCATAAAGCTACTGATCGAAAGGATCCATGAGGCGGTGCCCGTCTCGCGGGGCAAACTTTCTCACGAAGAGCGCTGGAAAGAGATAGGCAGGATAATAGAACAGGTGCAGCGCCTGGAGCACCGGCATCATACCTTGAGGGAGATGCTGGAGGATGCGTCTGTGCGGCCCCTGACGGGCCTGGTAATGGCCGCGGGCATAATATACGCGTCTTTTAAGATCGTGCGGTTTGTGGGAGAATTCATAATAAACAGGATAACCGATCCTATATTCATAAATCTATATCAGCCTGTCCTGGAAAAGATGACTGCCCATTGGCAGGAAAAAGGATTCTGGTTCCACTTGCTCATAGGCGACCTGATCAACGGCAGGATCGATTTCAAACAATCTCTTGGAGTACTGACCACGGCCCCGTACATCGAATTCGGGATGGTGCTGCCGTACGTGATAGCATTTTACTTCATCCTAAGCCTTCTGGAGGACATAGGATATCTGCCGCGGCTTGCAATATTACTGGATAATCTGATGCATACATTGGGACTGCACGGATTCGCCGTCATCCCGATACTACTCGGTTTCGGATGCAATGTGCCGGGCATATTGGCTACGAGAGTTCTGGAATCAAAGCGCGAGAGGTTTATCGCCTCGACCCTGATATCCATAGGCGTGCCGTGTGTGCCTCTACAGGCGATGATATTCGGCCTGCTCGGAAAATACGGCGGTTTCTATGTGGCGGGAGTGTACCTTGTATTGTTTTCTCTTGTCCTGATATTGGGAGTCATAATGAATAAGACGGTATCCGGATATAGCCCCGAGTTCCTTCTGGAGATACCGCCGTACAGGTTTCCGCCGATACCGACGCTTGCGAAAAAACTCTATTTTCGCATTAAAGGATTTCTGATCGAGGCTGTCCCGGTAGTAATGCTGGGCGTTCTGTTCGTTAACATACTTATATATTTCAGGTTGTTCGATTTTGTGACTTCGCTATCGGCGCCCATAATTCACGGATTATTTGGACTGCCGAAAGAGGCTGTGGTGGCGCTCGTGATAGGGTTTATAAGAAAGGACGTGGCGGTTGGCATGCTTATGCCGCTCGGCCTTAGCGTCGAGCAGCTTTTTATCGCGGCTACGCTTTTAGCCATCTCTTTTCCGTGCATAGCTACATTTGTGGTGATATGGAAAGAGCTGGGCTTCGTAAATTTAATAAAATCCACTCTTATTATGGTAGTGATAAGTATTATCATGGGCACAATGCTTCATTTCGTCATATTGAAGTGAAGTCTAATTTTTTTAAATTTTATTTGACAAAGAGTTTTTTTTAAGTATAATCACTACTAAGTTAATCATATTTATAGGAGTTATAAAAATGAAGATAACTTACAAAGGTGATTACGCATTAAAGGCACTATTCCAGCTTGCCTTACGATATGAAGGCGAAGGCGGGGTAATGTCTATAAATGAGATAGCGAAACTTGGCGACATGCCCGTTAATTTTCTGGAACAGATACTTCTTATATTAAGGAAGGGCGGATTCGTCAAGGCCAAGAGGGGTATAAACGGCGGATTCCTGCTCGCCAGGCATCCGCGTGAAATAACGGTTGGTGAAATAGTGAGGTTCATCGAGGGTCCGATAGAGCCGATCTCATGCGTTGAGGGCGAACATTACAAGGGGTGCAAGGACATCTCGAGCTGCATATTCCGCGGCGTATGGAAAGACGTCAGCGACGCGATTTCGGTCGTGATAGATACGCTGACGTTCGAAGAGCTGGTATTAAGGCATAAGGAAAAGAGCTTGAGTTTAAAGTCTATGTACGAATATTCAATATGAGGCGAAACATATGACAAGAGAAGATGAGAAAATAGCGAAAGATATCTCGGAGCTTATAGGTAACACACCGATGGTCAGGCTGAGCCGGATCACCGGGAAGGGCATGGCTACGATATTGGCGAAACTGGAATATTTTAACCCCGGCGGCAGCATAAAAGACAGGATATGTCTTTCGATGATAGAGGCCGCCGAGAAAGACGGCCTCTTAAAGAAGGGCGCCACGATAATCGAGCCGACAAGCGGGAATACAGGCATAGGCCTTGCCATGATCTCAGCGGCTAAAGGCTACAAGTGCATATTGACGATGCCCGAGACGATGAGCATTGAAAGAAGGCAGATACTCAAAGTTTACGGCGCCCAGATAGTACTGACTCCGGGGGCCGAAGGCATGACGGGGGCTGTTAAAAAAGCCGAAGAGCTTTTTAAAAATACCCCGGGGAGTTTCATGCCGCAGCAGTTCAAGAACCCGGCAAATCCGGAGATCCACCGCAGGACTACCGCCAGAGAGATATTGGATGCTACCGGCGGGAAATTGAATGCATTTGTCGCAGGCGTAGGAACAGGCGGGACCATAACTGGGGTGGGCGAGGTTTTAAAAAAACATGACCCGAATATAAAAATTATTGCCGTTGAACCTAAAAAAAGCCCTGTATTATCCGGCGGAAAACCCGGACCTCATAAAATACAGGGAATAGGCGCAGGCTTTGTCCCGGATGTGTTAAACAAAAATGTAATAGACCAGATAATGCAGGTGGATGACGACGATGCCTTCAGAACGGTAAGGACCCTGGCTGCCGAAGAAGGATTGTTTGTCGGCATATCAAGCGGCGCGGCTACGTACGCAGCTATGAAAATAGCAAGCCAGCTGGGAGAAGGGAATACCGTAGTTGTGATACTTCCCGATACGGGCGAGAGGTATCTTTCAATGGAAGGGATCTCCAAATAATAGAAAGGATGAGTGGTGCCAAAATGGCTAAGACTATAAAAGAGATAAATGAAAAGATAAAATCGGGCAATGTTGTTGTCGTGACCGCCGAGGAGGTGATAGACCTCGTTGAGAAAAAGGGCCTGAAAGAGGCTGCGAAACACGTCGATGTTGTCACGACCGGAACGTTCGGTCCGATGTGCTCAAGTGGTGCATACCTAAATTTGGGACATACCAAGCCGAAGATGAAATTCGGCGGCGGAAGGGCGACGCTGAATAACGTTCCGGCGTATACGGGCTTTGCGGCGGTAGATATTTACATCGGTGCCACAGCTATGCCCGATGATGACCCCAGGAATAAGGTCTATCCGGGCGAATTCAAATACGGCGGGGCCCATGTAATAGAGGAGCTCGCCGGCGGCAAAGACGTTATCCTCGAGGGAATAGCCTACGGGACAGACTGTTATCCCAGGAAACACATAAAAACATACCTTAATATAAAGGACGTGAACGAGGCGGTGCTTTTAAATCCGCGGAATTGTTACCAGAATTACAACGTTGCGGTAAACCTTTCCGATAAACGGACCATATATACCTACATGGGGATGCTTAAGCCTAATATAGGCAACGCGAATTATTGTTCTGCCGGGCAACTTTCGCCGCTTCTGAAAGATCCTTATTACAAGACTATCGGCGTAGGCACCAGGATATTCCTGGGTGGCGGGATCGGATACGTTTATTGGAACGGGACACAGCATAATCCGAGCGTAAAACGCAAAGATAACGGCGTGCCGCAGGCGCCTGCAGGCACCCTTGCGGTAACGGGGGACCTGAAACAAATGAAGGCGGCATGGCTGCGCGGCACATCGTTCCAGGGGTATGGTACGACGCTGACCATAGGAATGGGCATACCTATTCCTATCCTGGACGAAGAGATATTAAGATACGCTGCCGTTAAGGATGAAGATATCTGGGCGCAGATAGTGGATTACAGCGAGGATTATCCGCAAGGTAAAGTCGGTTCGCTTGGAGAGGTGAATTATAAACAACTCAAAAGCGGAAAGATTACCGTAAAAGGCAAGGAGGTGCCTACCGCCTCGCTTTCCAGCTATCCTAAAGCTATTGAGATAGCCGAAGAGCTTAAGGCCTGGATAAAGGATAGGAAATTTTTCCTGACCGAATACGTTCAGGCCCTGCCCGGCGCGGATTCAGGCATTGCATTTAAACCGCTTAAAGAGCGTCCGGTTAAAGAGGAATAGATGGAAAATTTTTTAGCCGTTTTACTGCACTATCTGAAAGAAGTAATCCCCGCTCTCGTGGTGGGGTTCGCGATAAGCGGATTTGTGCATGAGCTCATTCCGGAAAATATCGTGCTGAAGTATCTCGGCAATAAGGGCATAGTGCCTATACTTGCCTCGACAATCGTCGGGGCGCTCTTACCTGTCTGTTGCTGGGGAAGCCTCCCCATAGCGGTCAGCTTCTATAAAAAAGGGGCGAAGCTCGGGCCTGTCTTAGCTTTTCTGGTGGCGACGCCCGCGACATCCATAAGCGCCGTCCTCGTCGTGTACAGCGTGCTCGGCATCGGATTTGCCGTCTATAGTTTTCTGTCGGTAATAGTGATGGGCCTGGCCATCGGCCTTATAGGAAACGGCATAAAATATGAATCGCGCCGGTCGAGGGAACATATAACATGCCCGCACTGCGACCTGGGCCCCGAGCATGAGCACATCCACAAAAAAAAGACCCCGGCTGAAAAAACGCTGTCCGCTTTAAAATACGCCTTTATAGATATGCCGAAAGAAATAGGCCTGGAGCTGTTCATAGGGCTAGTGCTTGCGGCCGTTGTCGCGACGTTCCTGCCTCTGGGCAACATCATAAAGATGTATCTGGGCGGATGGTTCGGCTACGCCTTCAGCGTCGTTTTTGGCGTGTTGATGTACATATGCGCAACCGCGAGCGTTCCGCTCATAGACAGCCTTATACGTCAGGGCATGAATGCGGGCGCGGCCATGACGCTGCTTCTGATAGGGCCAGTTACGAGCTACGGCACCATATTGGTTTTACGTAAAGAGTACGGCATGAAGGTTCTTGCAATATTTTTAATATCGCTTATAATCTTAACATTGGGTGCCGGTGTGTCTTTCCAGCTATTTTATAGATAAGCTTAAAAGGAGGAAGAGGGTGCAGGGGGTAAGGCCCATATATTGGAAACTGCTTATAGGCGCTTTAGTTATTTTTATAATAAGCGTTTCTGTGATGCTATGCGATATTTACGAAAGGCTCGGGGATCTGGAACATGGCGCGGTCCATGCGGGCGGAAAATGCCCGCTGAAACATTAGGTCTTTAAGGTATGCAAAAAAAGAAATTCTATGGTTTTTCGATAAAAGAGGTAACGCAGGAACTCGGCACGAACGCGGAAACGGGGCTATCAGCGTCCGAGGCAGCCCAGCGCCTCATCAGATTCGGGCAAAATGTCCTTAAAGAGCAAAAAGGACAGACGGCCCTGGATATATTTCTCGAGCAATTCAAAGATTTTATAATATGGGTCCTTATAGCGGCGGCGCTCGTATCCGGGTTCCTGAAAGAATGGGTTGACGCGCTTGCCATAATAGCCATAGTAATACTTAATGCCATCCTAGGTTTCATCCAGGAATACCGCGCAGAAAAATCGCTTGCCGCACTGAAAAAATTATCCTCTCCCATGTCCAAAGTAACACGCGACGGAAATCGCCAGACCGTATCATCTTCGGAGCTTGTCCCCGGGGATCTCGTCGAACTTGAAGCGGGCGATAACGTACCGGCGGACGCCAGGATCGTATATCTGACCAGCAATTTCACAACTCACGAAGCAAGCCTTACCGGCGAGTCCACCCCTGTTTCCAAAACGGCCTTAAAGCTGGAAGAGAAAGAAATGGCACTGGCGGACAGGGCCAACATGGTTTATGCGGGCACATCGGTCACTTCCGGCAAGGCGAAGGCCATAGTGACGGATACCGGTATGAATACGGAGCTGGGCAATATAGCGGATATGATCCAGGGAATATCTGACGATACCACGCCGCTTCAGAAAAAGCTGGATGAATTCGGGAGATGGATAGTCTACCTGTGTTTTGCCCTGGTGGGCCTTGTATTCATAATGGGTTTGTTGCGCGGCGGTAAGCTGCTCGACATGTTTCTTACTTCGGTGAGCCTTGCGGTTGCCGCTATCCCCGAAGGCCTGCCGGCGGTAGTTACGATCGCTCTTGCGCTAGGCGTGCAGCGGATGGTGAAACGCAATGCCCTTATAAGGAAGCTTCCGTCCGTCGAAACGCTCGGCTGCGCGACGGTTATATGTTCGGATAAGACAGGCACGCTCACCAAGAACGAGATGACGGTGCAGGCCGTTTTTGCGGGCGGTTCGCTATTTAAGGTAAGCGGCATAGGATATGAGCCAAAAGGCGAATTCTTTGTCCGGCAGGCGCAGGTTGCGCCCGGCGAGTACCCGGACCTTAAAAAGGCCCTGCTCTGCGGGACATTATGCAACGGCGCCCAGATAGCCAAGGACAGCATGTCCTATAAGATAATCGGCGATCCTACTGAGGGTGCCATTCTGGTGGCCGCCGCAAAGGCCGGCCTGTCGAAGGAGTCCCTGGAAAAAGAATATGTTTTTACGGAGGAAATACCGTTTGATTCCGAGCGCAAAAAGATGACGATCGTCCGCAAAACGTCCGCCGGGCTTTTTGCTTTCGTGAAAGGAGCGCCGGATGTGCTCCTTAAAGATTGTATTGATATGGAAGAAAACGGTGCGGCAAGAAGATTGAGCGACGGCGACAGGGACAATATATTAAAGATGAACACTTCTTTGGCCGATGAGGCGATGCGAGTGCTGGCGGTGGCTTACAAGCCGGTGCGCGAAAGCGGATATGACACGGCAACGCTGGAAAAAGACCTTGTGTTCGTCGGACTCGTAGCCATGATAGACCCGCCGAGAGAAGAAGTGAAGATGGCTATAAAAGAGTGCAATGCCGCCGGCATAAAGACCGTCATGATCACGGGGGACCACAAGAATACGGCCGTGGCCATTGCGCGAAGCCTGGGCTTTTTCAAAAAAGACTCGAAGGCCCTGTCCGGCGAAGAGCTGGACAATGCAAGCGATCATGCATTTTACGAAGATATTGAGAATATACCGGTCTATGCCCGCGTGTCGCCCGAACATAAATTAAGGATAGTGAGGATGTGGCGTAA
>JAKLDX010000159.1 GCA_022703295.1 Candidatus Omnitrophota bacterium | reverse complement strand
AATAAAAAAAGAAAACCTGAGACGACTGAATGATTAAAACAAATACAAAAAATCGTTCTCTTTATGTTGAATTGGAACATTTGCATTAAGGGGATGTAAACCAAGGTTCAAATCTTAAATTATGACCCCGAGGGGATTTGAACCCGCGACGTCTTGAGCCACAGTCAAGTGCTCTAGCCAGGCTGAGCTACGCCCACCACAAATTGTTAAATTGTTCACTCCCGCCCATCAGGGAAGAATAGTTATTAAGGGGAAACCGTAGACTGCCCCTTAAAATGATTTGGCCGCTGGAGCTGCTATAATACCATAGTTGGCATGGTGAATGGCTAAAAATACACACCATTTTCCGGACCGGAGCCCAAATCGTTTAGTGGCGTCCCTGGCCTGATTCGAACAGGCGACCCTCTGCTTAGAAGGCAGATGCTCTATCCAGCTGAGCTACAGGGACGCTTTAATATTTCTTTTAAAAAATTTCTACCAAAACTTGTTTTTAGCCGCTTTTCTCTTTCCCTTGCCTTAATACGCGTAGAATACTTTTCGCAATAGAATAATATCCATGGAGCATAATATCTTGTTGATTTGACTTTGCCTGAATTATGCTCTTCAAATCTGCGATTAACATTTGAAGTTAATCCTATATATATTCTATTGCCTTTCTTGGAAAACAGCGCATATACATAATACATATTTTGTATGGCAGATGCTCCCCGCCTGCCCGTATGAGATAGCATGCAGGCGGGCAGGTATCCGGCTGAGCTACAGGGACGTCGCAACTACTGTTATTCGGTCTTGCTCCTTAAAATACTTTTTCCGATTCTGCTTTGCAAAATCGCCGCTAATACTGGTCGGGGCGCTCGGATTTGAACCGAGGACCTCTTGCTCCCAAAGCAAGCGCGCTAGCCAGCTGCGCTACGCCCCGTGAAACTTTCTTCCGAAAATTTCATCCCGAGGCTGCGACAAATAAGAGCAACCGAGGGAAATTATACCACAAATCTAAAGATAACCGCGCAGGAATGCCCGTGCCCTTTTCAATGCTTTCGATCGATGGCTCATTTTGTCTTTTGCCTTCAACCCGAGCCGGCCGAAAGTCTTCCTGTATTTTGGTATCAGAAATAAAGGATCATAACCAAACCCGTACCTGCCGCTGGCCTCAAATGCTATTAGGCCCTTACAGTCTTCTTCTATGACCTTTACGATCCTGTCATTGTCCGCGATTGCGACAGCGCATATAAATGCAGCCTGCCTCTTCGAGACCGGCACTGACTCTAAAAGCTTAAGCAGTTTTCTGTTATTATCCTTGTCGCTTTTTTTAGGGCCCGCGAACCTCGATGACCGCACGCCGGGAAGCCCGCCGAGCACTTTAACCGACAACCCTGAATCATCCGCAAGGACCAGCCCTTTAGTAAAACGCGATATCGTCAGGGCCTTTTTGGCCGCGTTCCCTTTAAATGTCTTTTTATTTTCTACTATCCTCGGGACTTTATCAAAATCCTTCAGCGAAACTATCTGCGCCCTTACGCCTTTCAGATACCGCTTAAGCTCATGGAGCTTCTTTTCGTTCTTGGTAGCGATAACAAGTTGTCTCATATGTCCAGCAGGCCTTTAAGGGTCTTTCCCTCCACTTCTATGAGCTTCCCTATGCCTTTTTTCGCAAGAGACAGAAGCTCCTCCATATCTTTTTCCGTGAAAGGTTCGCGTTCGGCCGTTCCCTGGATCTCTATGAATCTGCCGCCTCCGGTCATTATGACGTTCATGTCGACTTCCGCAGAAGAATCCTCGTCATAATTCAGGTCTAACACAGGCTTTCCGTCAATTATACCCACACTCACAGCGGCGACATAGTCGCTTACCGGTATTTCTTTTATCAATTTTTCTTTCTTCATCTTATTCAGTGCGAGCACAAGCGAAATAAAGCTTCCGGTAATGCTGGCGCACCTAGTGCCGCCGTCCGCTTGGATAACATCGCAGTCCATCCATACGGTGCGTTCGCCGAGTTTTGACATATCGACCACCGACCGCATCGAGCGCCCTATAAGGCGCTGTATCTCGTGAGTCCTACCGCCGAGTTTCCCCTTCGCCGCTTCGCGTTGGACCCTGGTCTTGCACGAACGCGGTATCATGCTGTACTCGGCCGTGACCCAGCCGACGCCTTTGCCTTTCAGAAAAGGCGGTACGGTGTCCTCCACTGTAGCAGTCGTAATCACCTTTGTATCACCGAACTCGATCAGGCAGGAGCCTTCGGCATATTTAATATAATCCTTCGTAACGTTTATCTCGCGCAGCTGATCGTTTTTCCTTCCCTCATGCCTCTTCATAAATATCGTTTCCTTTCGAATCTATGCCCACAATGAGCGGAAAATCTTTGACTTCCAATTTATAAACAGCTTCCGGCCCTAATTCTTTAAAAAGAATGCCCTTTGCGGACTTTACTTTTGTCGCCAGGAGCGCGCCTATTCCGCCCGTAGCTAAAAAATAAATGCATCCGTGCTTTTTTATGGCCTTCCTGACTTCCGGGGATCTCTTGCCCTTACCTATCATACCACCCAGCCCCAGCTGTAGCAGGGCCGGCGTAAATTCGTCCATGCGGGAACTCGTCGTCGGGCCGCAAGAGCCTATGGCCATCCTGGGCTGCGGCGGCGTAGGCCCGGCATAATATATGACGGCGTCTTCCAGATTAATAGGAATGCGTTTCCCGGCAATGATAAGGTCATAAAGCCTTTTATGCGCCGCGTCCCTTGCCGTAAAAATAGTGCCGCTCAAAAGCACTTCGTCACCTGCTGTTAATTTTTTTATAGCATCTTTTTTAAGCGGTGTTGTTATTCTGATCTCTTTCATATTACCTTTTCCGCACTCCTTGTAGCGTGGCAGCTCACATTGACGGCTACAGGCAATCCGGCTATGTGAGTATGAGCCTCCAGAACATTAACTCCGAGCACCGTAGACTTTCCCCCTAACGCCATCGGGCCGATACCTAATGAATTTATTTCGCGCATAAGCTCTTTTTCCAGCTTACGTATATGGCTCTTCGGATTTCTGATATCTATCGGCCTGAACAACGCTTTTTTAGCAAGATACGCCG
>JAKLDX010000158.1 GCA_022703295.1 Candidatus Omnitrophota bacterium | reverse complement strand
ATATCAGGCAGCTGAAAAAGCCATGGAAAAGGCTGAGATTAAGCTCGAATATGGTTGGCGGTCCAGATTATACATCGGCGGGAATCCCATCGTCGCTTATGACGCATCTAAACATTATTATGAGGAGGGAATGACCTACACGGTCAATAGCGCGTTAAGCATAATTGCGGATAGCATTAAGGCGATCGCCGGACAGCCGACGACCCCCGCCTTAACGGCAGACGCTACCCGCCGCAGGGTCCCGACGGCGGTTGCAAACGGCATAGTGGCACTTGCAAGAATGGCTCTTACGGAAGCAGCGCTTGAATATTCAGCCGGTGCAACCAAGCTTTTAGACCCCGAGGCATTAAAAAAGAGGCTCGAATCCCGAATCAATGAATTACTAAAGCTTAAACCCTGGGAGCTAAGATCTTTTAGCAGTGACCCGAGCATTAGCCAGATAACAAGGCCGGAAATGATGAAAGCCCTGAGTGACCCGGCAACTAAAAAAGCCTATATAAGCGCCGCCATTACGCATCTTGATTATAAGGGAATAAAATACCTGGTGCAAAAAGCCGCTGCGGAAAACGCCAGGGAAGGCATGGGCAGGAACTGGGTAGTGAACCCAGAACTGCGCGCTGCGGATGTAGGTGCGCTACTTGGCCGCATAGATGTTGCGGAAGACCTGAAGAGCTTCCCTGTAAATACCGAGGCCATCTCTGCCATCGAAAAGGGCTTACAGCATAATATGAAAGGCCTTCTTCTGGGCGCGGATACGGCGCGTATTTCAGAGCGCATACTCGGGGCGATGAACCGCAGCTCCGCCGGGCAGTACAACGTACATTGGGGGAGATTCCGCGGGGGGGATTACGCTTTAATGGCTGTTAAAATCAAAGACGGCCATATCATAACGGAAAACGAGAGTAGCGTGTACGGTGATGAATTGAATTCTTTAAAAATATCGATCGACGATATAGAAAAAGATGCCTCTCTGGCCGCCTCATCCAAAAAGCAGGAGAAAGAGGCCGCTAGCGCCATCTCTGCCATCGAGGAGGGCTTAAGGCATAATATCGGTTCTTTGGCCTACGGCGTCGACCCATCCTTGCTTGCGCGGGGCATATTCGAGGTTATGAGAAATAATTCAGCCACGGAATACTATGTGTATTCAAATCGGTTCTGGGGAGGCGACTATCCTGTCATGGCGGTCAACATGAAAGACGGCAAAGCCGAAATCACGAATATGGGCAATGTCTCTCCCGACGCCATGAGCTCCATGAAAATACCGCTCGATAAGCTCTCAGAAGGTCTACCGCTAGGCGCTGCTACGAAAAGGCAAGAAAAAGACATAGAAAAAGCCGTTGGCGCTATTGCGAAAGCTATAAGCGAGAACCTGGCGAATCCGGACAACGCCGGAGAGCTTGCCAAAAAGGTCCTGGACTACATGCAGAATACCAAGCCCTCATCCCACGGCATTTACTATGTCTATAGCAATATATACGAGAACGGATCATATCCATTTATGGGAGTTACCATAACGCCGAAAGGGCTGGAAATATGCGGCCCGTCTGAATGTTCGGTCGATGAATTCGGGCTTGTGAAAATACCGCTTGATAGACTTGCGTCTCAAGGCGCGGGTGAATCCCAGAAGAGCTTCCCTGTGGGCGCAGAGTCAGCGCCGCAGGAAATAAAACTTAAAACTACCGTCGGAGAAAACGGTCAGATCCTCGTCGAGGCTGAAGGTCTTGCCCTTGCCACAAAAGAGAATAACTGGAACGGGTATATGGATGATATGCAAGCCTTGGCGGCGTTTGCAGCAAAATCATCTAGCCAGAAACTTTTTAAAGGCGGAGAGGGGATGGTTAATATACCGATAAAGCACGATCCCGCGATACCTACGGCCACGTTCATGGGACGCGCCGTTCAGGTGAGAAACCTGCTCGGGCAGATGACTCAAACATTCAAAATAGGGGACATTACCTATAATCTGTTCCTTGATACCCCGGAAGGAAGAAAAGAACTTGCCGCAAAGGTAGAAAAGTCCGGCATAAAGGATAATAGGCGGATTGTGACATTCGCATACAACAAAGACGCAGGGCTAGAGAAAAATTCATATGTCGTTTATCTGTCAGGCGTTTCCGGCAAGACGGTTACCCCGATAGCCGCATGCGGGCTGACGGGCCTGGCGATACTGAACCATTTCGACCTGCTCACCCGTCCCGGCGTAGAGCGGGCTAATATAGACGAATCGATCGAGTTGATCGCGCGAGGAATAGCTTCTTTATCAGGGCTAGCTGCCGACGAGATAAAGGAATTGGCGAAGAAGATCGCCGATGAACAGGGAAATCTGCTGGGATCGGGGCTATTGACGGTGAAGATAAGACCTATAAATACACAGGAGATAGTGGACTTGCATAACAGGGAGGCTGAAGTACTGAGAGCTCTGTAATCAGGCAAAAATTCGAAAGTACCATTAGGAGGGTAGCTGTTAGATATGTCAGACGCTAGATCTAATAGTGACGCACACGACATATGTATTAATAATAGGCCTTTTCCCGGCGACAAAGGAAAGGGCGTAGTGTGTTTTCATGCTATTATTAATAATATATATAAGCTAATTATAAGATTGAAACTTCTTCGTAGGATTGTAGCTGCCAGCACTCTCATCGCTTTCATCATAACCTCAATCCCGTTAGATACCGGATATGCGTCCACTAACGCACCCAGCCCGGCTTTCAATAACAATACTGCATCATTAAAAGCCTTCAATATCTCCACCTTCAACCTTCCTCAGCACCTTGGCACAATAAAAGACTCTTGGACTAGCAATAAGGGCGATAAGGTAATAATTCACATCCAGGACGCCCACTGCAATTACTATGCCCAGAAGAAGGTAGAGGAGATAGTAGCATATATTAACAGCGAATACGGCATAGATTCGGTTAACTTAGAAGGCGGCGCCAAAGGCTATAATCTTACCCCTTTTACAGACATAAAAGATGCGAAGATAAGAAAGAAAGTCGCCGATCACTTCGTAAGAGAAGGCCTTATCAGCGGAGCCGAATCCTTCGCCATAAGTAACCCCGATAAAGTAGCCTTGTGGGGCATAGAAGACTCGAAGCT
>JAKLDX010000157.1 GCA_022703295.1 Candidatus Omnitrophota bacterium | reverse complement strand
ATTGATGAATGATGCCTCGAGGAAAACGCCGAGCAAGATGGCCTGAGTTATAGGGATGGAACCGGCTGCCGTAGACGTATTATGCAAAGGCATCGGCTGCGAGATCGCCAACCTCAATTGTCCGGGCCAGATAGTTGTTTCCGGCAAGGTCACCAATATCGAACTTTTCGCGAGCCTGGCGAAGGAGAGGGGGGCAAAAAGGGTTTTGATGCTGGATGTCAGCGGACCGTTCCACTCTTCTCTCATGACACCGGCCAGGGACAAACTGAAAGACTACATTGATAAAATCCTGATAGCCGAGCCTAAAATACCTTTTGTAAGCAATGTGGATGCCAAGGTGCATTCCGATCCCGTTAAAATAAAAGAGAATTTGATAGCGCAGGTTAATTCAAAAACCCTGTGGGAAGAATCAATAAGGCTCGTCGCGCAGAACAATATAAAGACATTCCTCGAAATAGGCCCCGGACAGGTCCTTAAGGGGCTCCTCAAAAAGATAGACCCGAAGCTGGAAGTAAAAAATATCGGCACGGCCCAGGATCTGCAGGCCCCTGCCGCTGATCAATGCCAGTGAAGGCTGCAGGTTAGACATAAAAAAGCTGCCTGCCAAAGCATTCCCTCCGACAATTTCATAATATATACTATATATAGAGGAAAAGGGTCGAAAAAGGCACACCATCCGAAAGGGTGGGCCGCCCGCCTGCATACGGTCAGGCGGACTGTCCGCTGGGGAAATTTCAGGCGGGCAGGCAAAACTACAGAGCCTAAGTTTGCCTGTTTTTATGAGCAAATATGGCAGTCAGTTGCCGAAACCATAGTGACCTATTCGACCAGGGTTGTCGGATAGGTTTTTTATTTGAACCTGAGGGGCTACGATGAAAACCATTAGATTAATTCTCACGGCTAAATTACTGGCTCTGGGCATCCTGACGACTATGATGTCATTGGGGATGGGGCAAACTGTGCATTCAGACAGCCTTAATGAAAACATAGAAAGACTGTCCGAAAAGAGCTCAAGAGCTTTCGGCCCGCAATATGTGAACACCGATAAGGTCAAATTGAATGCCGCCATAGCGGACGGGCTCATAGACAAGAAGAACGGCATAATGGAAAAGGCCGGCGCATATTTTCCAGCAAAACCCGTTAAGAATATTTCCGCGATTCGTGCCGGTACGGGCAAGCTGACACTGCAGAACAAGGTCGGCGGGTCATCGAATGCCAAAACAACTAATTTTGCCGCTGCTCCCAAGGGGTCAGTCACCGTTACCGATAATTACAATATCAATATACAGGCCGGAGTCCTGCCCCACTACGAGGGCCAGCGCATGGTAAGCAATTACATAGACAACGTAAAACATATATATGCGGGATTTGAAAAAAACGGATTCGCCCAGGATGGGACGACGAAGCCTATACAGGATGCTATAAATAAAGCGAAGCAGGGCGATGTTATCATAGTGGCTAAGGGCACATATTCCGGGGACATTACTATGGAAAAAGGTATAAAGGTCTTCGGCGGATTCGGTGAAGACGGCAAAAGGGACCTGGCGGCAAACTCTACTTTGATAACAGGAAACGTCAGCGTGAATACGCAGGGAGGCGCAAGGAGCGATAATGAAAAGTCTGAGCTGAACGGCTTCTCTCTGTCCGGGGCCAGAATAACGGTTTACGGAGGCAGCTTTGCCCTGACAAATAACTACGGAACTTTAGGTTCATTAAATATTAACAACAGCACTTGCTCTATCAATATGGGTACGGGAGATCTCTCTCTTATGGGCGTAAATATCGGGAAAGGCGGTTCTCTCGGGTTATCTATTGCGCCCGGCTCCGGTTCTATTGTAAGCAATTCCTTTGCGCTGCCGGATGTGGTGGAGGTTGAAAGTCAGCCGTCCGATTCAAACAGTAAATACGAGCTGGATAACGTACAGCTCGTCAGAAGCTTCGGGCACTGGGTTAACGGCTCGATCGATAGCAAATACATAAATACTGCCCAGTTCAGAAGTTATGAAGAAGAGGAGCCGGAGGAGGGCAAGAGGGTAAATTATTCCGCATTCGATAAAAACAATTCACGCCGTATCGATGAACTGCAGCAGCGCGTAATGTATTAAAATAAAACCGCATTCGGATGTCCTTAAAACCTCGGTTGGCCTATCGGCGCCAAGCCACAAATGTATTGAAAAAATTGTGATACTGCTATACAATTAATACCTCAAAAGGGAGGTTTTATGCAAAAATCGATCAAAGGTACAAGGACTGAAAAAAATCTGCTCGCCGCGTTTGCCGGTGAGTCGCAGGCAAGGAACAGGTATACATATTTTGCGAGCGCCGCAAGAAAAGAAGGATATGAGCAGATAGCGAACATATTTGCGGAGACTGCGGAGAACGAGAAAGAGCATGCCAAGGTGTTTTTCAAATATCTTGAAGGCGGAGAAGCGGAAATAACGGCGACCTATCCTTCCGGCATCATAAAAGACACCAAGTCGAATCTGGAAGCGGCGGCCGCCGGCGAAAAGCTCGAATGGACAACGCTGTATTCGGATTTTGGTAAGATAGCCAAAGACGAGGGTTTTTCGGAGGTGTCCCGATCCTTCGAGCAGATCTCAAAAGTCGAAAAGTTCCACGAGTCGAGGTACCGGAAACTTATAGAGAATATATCTAAGAGCGAGGTTTTTAAAAAGAAATCTTCTGTTAAATGGCACTGCATAAATTGCGGCTATGTCCTAGAGGGCGTTGAACCCCCTAACGAATGTCCGGCGTGTAAACACCCTAAGGCTTTCTACGAAGTCCTGGCTGAAAATTTCTGAAAATGAAGAAGGGATTTGTCCCCGAGGAAGTACTGTTCTCTCCCACGACGAGCTGCGATCTGGATTGCCCGCATTGCACCTCAAAGAAGCCTTCCCGTATCCTGCCGGAAGATCTCGCTGTGAGTTTTTTACATCAATGCGCTGGCCTGGGCATCAATAAAGTCGGTTTTACGGGAGGAGAGCCGTTCCTTGCCATGGACTTTTTATGCGCAGCCTCCCGAAAAGCCGTTAAGGAGAACATGATCTTCGACAGGCTTATGACGAACGGCGCCTGGTATAAAAACAATATTGAGCTTCGAACGTCTTTAGCGAGGCTGTTCAAGTCGGGTTATGACGGGA
>JAKLDX010000156.1 GCA_022703295.1 Candidatus Omnitrophota bacterium | reverse complement strand
CGCCAATATCACCATCGTAAAACCGCCGGTCGAAATAAGCTCCAGTAAAGTCATCTTTTCACCCCCCGTAATAAGATTATATTATTTCATCAACTCATATTATATACCAGCCGCGGGCTTTATCAAGCTATTTGAAAATCCGCTGCCGGTTTCAGCGTATGCAGTACAAACGTCCGTCGTATACGTTATAATATAACGGCGCTACTTTTACCTTAGGATATTTTCTGCTCAACCTGTAAACCTCACTCATGGCGAAATCTATTTCGTTACCTATCTCATGCATCGGAGCCAGATTCATAAAATGTTCTTCCGCCGACTCTTTGGTCCATCCGGCTATCTTGACGAGCCCTTCTATGAAAAGTTTTTTCTTGGATATCAGATTTGTCATGCCGCAATTATTATGCGCTATGATAGCTATATGTTTGACCTTCCCCACAGCTATAGCATACGATACCTTAAATTCGCTGTATCTGAGATTGGCTCCTCCCGAACGGATTATAAAAGCAAAATTATCCGGCATACGAAGCTGTTTGCGGTTATCCATACACATACCTATAAGGAGCCCGGCCTTATCGTGCGTATCGAACTGCATTCCCAGGTTATGATACTTTAAAAGCAACTCTATGGGAGTGCGCAAATATTTCTTTGGTATATCCTTAGGTTTAACAACGGGTATTAGTTTATGTTTCACGCATTACCTCTTTATATATTTTTAACTTAACCTAAGATACACTTTAATTATGTGCGCTTTCAAGCCTTTTTTGAAAAATATCAAGCGCGGCGCGCATGTTTTTGGGGTCCTTGTGAAACCCCCCATGGTCCGCATTTTTGTCCTCTATCGCCAGGTCTACTATCCCGCCGTATCTTCTTATCCAACTAGCGGCCTCTCTCATTCCTTCGATCCCGTCACGATCCGGATTAGGATCTTTCCCACCCGCGAATGTCACCCAATGAGTACCCCCGAAAGGCTTGGGCCCAAATACGCCATCCTCTATCTCGGCATTGGGTGGGAACCCTGCACTCGGTTTACCGGCATTGGCCACGGTTAGCGTAAAATATCCGCGCCCTTTGGTGCGGTCCAATGCGGTAACGGCATAGCAATTGGCAGAACCGCGGCTAAAACCGTGAAATAGCACAGACTCGGCGCCTACCCCTTCGCGTTCCAGCACCTGATCGATTATCCTGTATATTTCGTGCGGCATCAGATAGTCCTGGTATCTCTCCCCTTCTCCAAGCCACCATTGTATGGCCAAGACCCCGTAACCGCGTTCCGCGGCTTCTTTATGCCACAGATAAAACTCGTCGAAAGCCCAACTTGCATGTCCGTGTATGGTGGCTATTATGGGAGGCGGTTCTCCGGTCATCGCATTTTTTGGGAGCCATAAAATATAAAAGGTCTTGGAATCCGGGGTGATATCTATATTAGCTCCGTTTTCTAAGGCATATCTGAACCTGTCAGGTGACTCTCTCCTGGCTTGTTCTAACAACCTGTGTTCCGGCACTCCATAGGCCAAATAAGAGGCTATAGTCAGAGTTAGGATCGTCAGGGCCATCACCCTTTTAGCCATGGCATCTTCCCCTATTCCATATTAGGCTGCGCAGACAAAAGCTTGCTGTATTTGCCGTAACCCTCGTCCCGCCGGTCACCGCCCGAAGCCTTTATCAGCTCTTCCATAAATTCTCCGCTCACCTTACGGCCGCGGCGTTCCAGCTCAAAAACGTCGTCCCAACTCTTATCATAATCCTTCATCATGAAGTAAACGTAGGCCCTGTTTGAATAGGCGTTCAGAAGTCCCGGGTCTATTATTATCGCCATACTAAAATCGCTTGCGGCTTTATCAAGAACACCCTTAGATATATAAGCGATACCGCGGCTTAAGTAAGCGCTGGCGTAATTCGGATTTATAAGCACAACCGTATTAAAATTTTTAATGGCCAGATCCGCCTCCCCTCTCTCTAGATATATCATCCCTCGGCCGTTATAGGCTTCGTAAGCCCATCTGTTTATAGAGATGGCTTTACTGCAATCCTCCAAAGCCTTGTCGAGATCGCGCTTTTTATAGTAAATAACGCCCCTCATAACGTAAGCGTTGTCGTCATTTGGATTTATGGATATTGCCCTGTCGAAATCCTGTAAAGCCGTATCCGTATCGCCTTTATTAAGATATATCGCCCCGCGGGCGGAATAAAGGCGCGAGTCGTCCGGATATTTCATGATTGCGTCGGAGATAACCGCTACGGCCTTATCCATCTCGCCGCGGGCGACTTTCGCAAAAGCGTCTTCGAGATAAGGCTGGACCCGGGTATTTCTTTTGAAGGCGGAGAGCACCCCTTGCATACTGCCAGCAAGCTTAGGGGCTTCCCTGAAACCGTACTCTCGCCAGATAGTCCTGCCGGACGGATCCAAAAAAAGTATGGCCGGATAGGCTCCTACTCCGTATCCGTATGATATCTTGCGGTCCTTCTCCCCGTCTATTCTCACCGGCACAAATTCTTTAGATGCCTCCACAACGCCGCCGTCTTTAAAAGTCACGGCATCCAATTTGCGGCACCAGCCGCACCACGAAGTGTAGAAGAAGGCCATTATCGGTTTATTATTGGCCGATGCGGCCTTAAGCGCCTCGTCGTAAGAGTGGAGCCACTCTATGGAATCCGCAAAAGCCGGCGCGAGAAAATTAAAAGCAAAAATAAAGGCAAATATACCAAAACCGATTATTTTTTTCATATCATATTGGAGCTAGCAAAAACCAAAAAGTACGAGCCTTCCATTTTACATCAGTGTTTAAAATTAACGGGACTAAAATCTTTGAAAAAAACGTCTTTATCTAAAAGAACTATCGCCAGCGCAAAGATCGACAATATCACGGTCTCTATACACTTTGCGGTCTGCCCCATCTGCAGGATCCCCTGCAAATTGGCCGTTACGTGAAATAAGACCGCCGCGATTATGCTTCGGCCATTCCTATACCATAACCAGTTGATTATAAAAGCCGCCGGAATAACGCTCGCTATAAAATTAACGGCAAGAATCGGATCCGTCTTTAAGAGAGTATTGTGGTAATAATTATTTATAAAGAATAAAGGTATGTGCCAAAAAACCCATAAAAAGGAATAAAGAAGGGTGGCGGTAAAAAATGTGCGCTTGC
>JAKLDX010000155.1 GCA_022703295.1 Candidatus Omnitrophota bacterium | reverse complement strand
AGCCAGCTTCACCGTTCGCCCGGAATATCATTCGAGTCCGAAGACCATCCTACAGGGAAAAAACTTTTTTCGGCGAGGATAATACCGTACAGGGGCGCGTGGGTGGAATTTGAAATCGACATCAATGACATAATATATGTTTATATTGACAGGCGCAGAAAATTCCTGGCCTCAACGCTTTTAAAGGTTTTCGGATACGAGAACGAGAGGGATATCTTAAAGGCCTTCAGCGGGATAGAGGTGCATGAACTGTCAAGGTCAAGCCAGCTTGAAAAAATGGTAGGGCTTGTGCTGGCAAAAGACATAGTTGACGCCGAATCCAATGTAGTCATCGCGGAAAAGTACTCGAAGATCACCAAAGAAATAGCTGACAGGATCTGGGAATCAACGGTAAGGCGGGTCGAGACTTTAAACACCGTGATACCGGAAATAGTAAATACCCTTAAAAAGGACCACACCAAAAATAAAGAAGAAGCGATGATGGATATATACAGGAAGCTGAGGCCCGGAGATCCCCCGACGCCCGAGTCCGCAGCTACACTGGTCGAAAAACTTTTCTTTGATAATAAAAGGTATGACCTGGGCCATGTCGGCCGTTATATGCTTAACAGAAAACTCGGCATGAAGGTATCTCTTGAGGAAAGGCTCATAACCCCCGATACACTGGTCCATGTAATTACAAGATTGATAGCCGTAAAGAACGGCGCGGGCACCATAGATGATATCGACCACCTGGGTAACAGAAGAGTCAGGTGTGTCGGCGAGCTGCTCCTCAACCAGATAAGGATAGGCCTGGCCAGAGTGGAAAGGTCATGCAGGGAAAGAATGAACCTCTACGACCTGTCCAATGTAATGCCTCACAACCTTGTCAACGCCAAGTTGGTATCGGGCGTAATAAGGGACTTTTTCGGCAGGAGCCAGCTGTCGCAGTTCATGGATCAGACCAACCCGTTAGCGGAGCTTACGCACAAACGCCGCATGAGCGCCCTTGGGCCGGGCGGACTTAACAGGGACAGGGCAGGCTTTGAGGTTCGTGACGTCCATTATTCGCACTACGGAAGAATGTGCCCCATAGAAACGCCGGAAGGCCCGAACATCGGACTTATAGCATCCCTTAGCACATACGCAAGAGTCAACGAGTTCGGCTTTATCGAAACTCCTTACAGGAAAGTAGAGAGCGGGCTAGTGACGGATAAAATAGATTATCTTACGGCGGACATTGAAGACTTGTATGTTATTGCGCAGGCAAACGCCAAATTAGATTCAAAAGGACATTTCACGGAAGACAGGGTATTCTGCCGTTTCAAAGATAATTTCCTTCAGGCAAATCCCAAGGAAATCCAGTATATGGACGTCTCGCCAAGGCAGCTTGTAAGTGTCGCGGCAAGCCTCATTCCGTTCCTGGAGCATGACGACGCCAACAGGGCGCTCATGGGTTCGAATATGCAGAGGCAGGCGGTGCCGCTATTATATACGGAAGCTCCTTTGATCGGTACCGGCATGGAATACAGGACCGCCAAGGATTCCGGCGCGGTAGTTGTAGCTAAAAATGCCGGCACGGTATCGAGCGTTGATAGCTCCGAGATAGTGATAAGCGGGGAGAGCTACAAATTAAGCAAATTTGAAAGATCCAACGCCAATACCTGCATAAATCAGAGGCCTATCGTTGAACTCGGCGATAAAGTGAAAGAGGGCGACGTCATAGCTGACGGCGCAGGCACCGGCAAGGGAGAATTAGCACTCGGTAAAAACGTGCTTGTGGCGTTCATGCCGTGGCGCGGTTATAACTTCGAAGACGCCATTCTCATAAACGAAAAATTGGTAGCAGAAGATAAATACACATCCGTACATATAGAAGAATTCGAAGTAGAGGCAAGGGACACCCGCCTCGGCAATGAAGAAATAACCAGGGATATACCGAATGTCGGCGAAGAGGCGCTCCGCAACCTGGATGAGAACGGCATCATAAGGCTCGGCGCCGAAGTTGAGCCCGGCGACATACTCGTAGGGAAGGTAACTCCGAAGTCAGAGACAGAGCTGTCCCCGGAAGAGAAACTGCTGAGGGCAATATTCGGAGAGAAAGCCGGAGACGTAAGGGATTCTTCATTAATAGCTCCCCCGGGAGTAGAGGGCATAATCGTTGACGTCAGGGTCTTTTCAAGAAGAGATGCCCGCTCAAAGACCAAAGAGGAAAGGGCCGCGGAAGGCAGAGAAATAAAGGGCCTTGAGAAAACTTTTGAAGGACAGATCGAAAAGATAAAAGAAGAAAAATACAGGAAGATACATAAATTGCTGGTCGGACAGAAATTGGCGGCAGGGATACTTGATGAGGAATCCGGAAGGGCGCTTGTCTCCCAGGGCCGCACGGTCAGGGTCAAAGACCTGAAGAGAATAGTCGAAAAAGGCGACCTGGAAAATATTAAAGTAAATAATCCGGACCTCGAACAGGAGATATCCAGGATAGCGAGGCTCCTTGACAGCCAGATAGAAGAACTTACCTTTGAGCTCGAAAGAGAGATCGACCGGGTTAAAAGAGGCGATGAGTTGCCGCCCGGTGTTCTGAAAAAAGTCAAAGTTTACATCGCAAGCAAGAAGAAGATATCGGTCGGCGACAAGATGGCCGGGCGGCATGGTAACAAGGGTGTTATCGCCCGGATCGTAAAAGACGAGGACATGCCCTTTCTGCCGGATGGAACTCCGGTTGATATCGTGCTCAACCCCCTTGGAGTTCCGTCGCGAATGAACGTTGGGCAGCTATATGAAACGCAGCTGGGCTGGGTTTGCAAGGAACTCGGGATTCACGTGGTGACGCCGATTTTTGACGGCATTTCCGAGGGCGAGATCCGAAAAAAAATGATTGAAGCCAAACTGCCCGAAAACGGCAAGACGCGTTTGCGCGACGGCCGCAACGGCGCGTTTTTTGAACAGCTCGTAACGGTCGGCATTATTCATATAATAAAATTGCATCACCTGGTGAGCGATAAAATTCACGCCCGTGCGGTTGGACCGTATTCGCTTGTGACGCAACAGCCTCTGGGCGGCAAAGCCCAATATGGCGGGCAGCGTTTCGGTGAAATGGAAGTCTGGGCGTTGGAGGCCTATGGTGCATCGTATGTGCTGCAGGAGATGCTGACCGTGAAGTCCGATGACGTGAATGGTCGTACGAAGGTGTACGAAAACATCGTCAAGGGCGAGCACAAGATCGAGGCGGGC
>JAKLDX010000154.1 GCA_022703295.1 Candidatus Omnitrophota bacterium | reverse complement strand
TTAAAATATTTTTTAAAATGCCTGGCGTAAAGGTCCATGAGATGGTTCTGCCCTACTGCGGCTACGGCCTGCAGCGTGGCAAGGTCAGAGGGCCTCTTCTTCATCCCTAACAGGGAAAGGCCCGCTCCGATAGCGCCGGAAGTCACCAATATGACCTCGGTCCCCGACTTGATACAATCCGATATCTGGGACACGATATGGTCTATCTGAGCCACATCCAGCGTCCTGTCTCCGGATGTTATGACTTTCGTTCCTAATTTAATTACCAGCCTTTTCGTTTTTTCCATTTTTAAGTATTTTTTGTCATTTTGCAAAGCGCGTCAAGAAGCGGCTTAACCCCTTCGCCGGTCAGCGCTGAGATCAAAAATATCTTTTTGCCTGTAACGTGTTTTTTGAATTTCTTTATATTCTCTTTCGCCTCAGGGCAGTCGACCTTGTTCAGCGCAACTACCTGCGGCCGGCGAGCGAGTTCCTTAGAATAAAGCTTCAGCTCTTTATTCAAACTCACGTAATCTTTGTACGGATCCCTGCAATCTACGGCGGCGATGTCGACCAGATGGACCAATGCCTTCGTCCTCTCGATATGCCGCAAGAACTTGTGCCCCAGCCCTTTGCCCTTATGGGCGCCCTCTATCAGGCCGGGTATGTCGGCGATCACAATGTCCAGGCCTTCATAAACTTTCACTACGCCGAGGTTCGGCTCTTTTGTGGTGAAAGGGTAGCTCGCTATTTTTGGCCTTGCGCTCGATATCCGGGATATGAGAGTTGACTTGCCGGCATTAGGATAGCCGACAATGCCGACATCGGCTATCAATTTCAGCTCGAGGATCACTTGCCTTTCCTCGCCGATAGTTCCCGGCAGCGCCTCCCTGCCCCGTGAATTGCCCCGCCCGCCCTGTCCGCCTCTTGCTATTATAACAGAATCACCCGGTTTGACAAGATCCCGCAGCAGCAGGCCTGTCACGGCATCTTTTATCAACGTCCCGGGCGGGACCTTGACATATGAATCTTCTCCGCGCGCGCCTTTTTTGTGATTGGAACTGCCGTGTTTGCCGGATTCTGCCGTGAAATGCTGTCTGTATTGGAAATCCAGAAGGGTGTGAATATTGAAGTCTGCCTTGAATATTACATCGCCGCCGTCGCCGCCGGGGCCGCCGTCAGGACGGCCTATCCTGTTGACTCTGTCACGATAAAGACTGCTGCATCCGTCGCCGCCGTTGCCGGCCTTGACGTATATTCTGACCTCATCTATAAACATTTATTTAGAAGATGGTATGATGCTGACTACTTTTGCCGCGCTGAAATCGACTTTCCCGTCAACGAGAGCGAAAAGGCTGAAATCCTTTGCTACTCCGACGTTACGCCCCGCGCTGAAACGCAATCCGCGCTGCTTCAATATTATATTTCCTGCCTTAACGGCCTGCCCCTTATACCTCTTCACTCCCAATGTCTTCGGCTGGCTATCGCGGCCGTTTACCATATGAGCCATATAAAATCACCCCTTAGCTATCTCTATCTCTTTGACTTTTAATTTGGTCAGGTCCTGCCTGTGGCCTATCTTCTTCTTTTCGCTTTTCCTCTTCTTATATTTGAAAGCCACCACCTTATCTCCGCGGACATGCCCCAGGACTTCGCATGTTACATGCGCACCCTTAACGTGCGGATTTCCGAAATGCAGGGAATTGCCTTCTTTGGCCATAAGGATCTTCGAAAGCTTGACCTCTGAGCCTTCTTTGGATTTAAGCCGTTCCACCAAAAAAATGTCGTTTTTGGCTACTTTATACTGTTTTCCGTCAGTTTCAACTACAGCGTACATATTGCCTCCGTTATATTAGAGCGAATACTATATCACAGCGCATATCCTTGCGTCAAGCACCAATTTATCAGGGGTTTTCAGCCGCCCTACCGCAGCCTACGCTCACCCCCCCTCTTCTCTTCCTAGAAATTTTTCCGCCCCTTGTTGAAGTGTGATGTGGCGATGTGGTGAGCAGACGAGTTAAAATTTCGAGGCAGCGTACGAGAAATTTTACCTAGCGAAATTTTCACATGGTTGAAAATTTCGCGTCGGCTGCGAACCGCGAGCCACAGCACATTAAACGCTGTGGCGAAAAAATTTCACCTACACCTTGCGCTCTTCGATTTTGATCTCTTCCATATGCATGTTCGGATCTTCGATAACGCGTATGGTCTTCCTGAACCTTCTCTCGAGAGGCTTTATCATGTTCTTCTGCGGGCTGGAAATATGGCACGCGACCTCCGGATGCAGCGATACGAAAATCTCACGGCTCCTGGTCTCGATCAGGAATCTCTCCAGTTTCCTCAGCAGTTCTATCGACACCGTTGCAACAGACTTGACTATGCCCCTGCCGCCGCAGTAAGGGCACTTCTGGTAGCTCTTGCCTTCGATGCTCTTTCTTACCCTCTGGCGGGTCATCTCGACCAGGCCGATGCTGGATATATTAAGTATCTTGGTCTTTGCCTTGTCGTCCTCCAGGTGCTTTTCAAGGGTCTTGACTACCGTGCGCCTGTGGTCAGGATACTCCATGTCGATGAAATCTATGATTATTATGCCGCCCAAATCCCTTAATTTAAGCTGCCTGGATATCTCCTCGGCCGCCTCCATATTTGTCCTGAAAACCGTGTCCTCCAGGTTCTTCTTCCCGACGAACTTACCCGAATTCACATCTATGGCCACGAGGCTTTCCGTCTGGTCAAATATAAGGTATCCGCCGCTCTTCAGCTGAACCACCCTGTCATATATCTTTTCAATCTGCTTCTCTATCTCGAACTTCTCGAATATCGGTATCCTGTCGTTGTGAAGCCTCAGCCTTGGCCTGAGCTGCGGCGCCAGTATCTTCAGAAATCTGGACGCCCTTTTAAAATCACCCCTGGAATCTATATCGAGCCTTGCGACATCATTGGTGAAGATATCCCGTGTCACCCTCAGCACGATATCGTATTCCTGGTGCAGGAGGCACGGCGGTTTAGCGCGCCTGGCCCTTGCTTTTATATGGCTCCATAGATTGAGAAGGTACCGGGATTCCCTGAAAAAATCTTTCTGGGTCGCGCCCTGCGCGGCTGTCCTCACTATGAACCCTATCTCCTTAGGAAGCCTGAGGTCCTCGAGAATCTTACGTATCCTGTCACGCTCTTCTCTTGATTCGATCCTCTTGGAGAGCCCCATGTGATTGTCGAAAGGCATCAGCACAAGAAATCTGCCGGGTATGCTCACATGCGTCGTAAGCCTCGCCCCTTTGGTGCCGATCGGCTCCT
>JAKLDX010000153.1 GCA_022703295.1 Candidatus Omnitrophota bacterium | reverse complement strand
TCATTGGCAGCGGCAGGAAATCCTGTATCTGTTCAGGATGGATGTGTTTTTTCGAAAGTGTTATCGCCAGGTTCATGGCATCTTCCAGCGTGGCGCCGGGGTGGCCTGATATGAAGTAGTTCACGAGATATTGCTCTTTCCCTAACCGCCTGTTCATTTCGGAGAATCGTTTTGTGAATCTTTCATAAACCTCGAAATGCGGCTTGTTCATCAGTTTTAAGATACGTTCATCGCTGTGTTCGGGCGCCACTTTAAGCTGGCCGCTTATATGACTGGAACACAACCGCTTCAGGTATTCATCCGATTCTCTCTCGGTCAACAGGTCGTATCTCATGCCGCTGCCTATGAATATGTGCTTTACGCCGGGTATTTTCAAGGCCCTGTCCCAGAGATTCAATGTAGGCGCATAACCGAGCTTCAGGCTTTTACATTTAGCCGGAGTGAGGCATTTTTTATTCTTGCAGGCGCCCCTGGCATTCCAGGATTCGCATGAGGCCTTGTACAGATTTGCCGTGGGCCCTCCTATATCCGTGATAGTACCTTTGAAATCTTTCTGTCGCGAAAGGAGTTTTATCTCCGAGAGTACCGATTCTTCGCTCCGACTCTGGATTATCCGTCCCTGATGAAGGCACAATGTGCAGAAATTGCACTCGCCGGGACAGCCGCGATGGGATGTTATCGAAAATTTCACGGTCTCGAAACCCGGTATGCCGCCATGCGTATCGTAGGAAGGATGCCATCTCCTGGAGTATGGCAGCGCATAGATACCGTCCATCTCTTTTTCCGATAACGGCGCCGCCGGCCGGAATTGTATCACGTATCTTTTATCATGCTTCTGGGCAAGCGTTTTTCCCCCGAACGGGTCCGACTCAAGGTAAATAGATTTAAATGCCTCGTTGAACTTATCTTTATCTTTGGCTATTTCTTCGAAAGACGGGATGTCGGCATGGTCATCCAGGCCATCAAGGTTGTTCCTTATTATGCACGTGCCCCTGATGCCGGAAAGGCAATCTTTGCCACCCGCGTTTTCCTTAAGGCGTTTTGCTATCTCCAGGACGGCTCTCTCCCCCATTCCGTAAACCAGGATATCCGCTTTCGAGTCCAAAAGCACCGAACGCCTGACGGAATCGGACCAGTAATCGTAATGCGCCAGCCTTCTCAGGCTTGCCTCTATCCCGCCGAGGACTACCGGTATGTCGGAGAATGCCTGCTTTATCCTGTTCGTGTATACTATAGTTGCCCTCTCGGGCCTCAGGCCCGTCTTGCCCCCCGGCGAATAGTCATCGGTTCTTCTCCGGTTCTTATTAGCGCTGAACGCCGCTACCATCGAATCTACATTCCCCGCGGTTACGGCAAAAAATAATTTTGGCCTGCCAAGCCTTTTGAAATCTTCCGCATTTTTCCAGTCAGGCTGCGCGATAACCCCCACTTTGAACCCGGCGCCTTCCAGGACCCTGCTTATCACGGCTGTGCAGTATGAAGGATGGTCCACATAAGCGTCACCGGTCACGAGTATTATATCGAGTTCATCCCAGCCCCTTCTCTCCATGTCTTTTTTTGAAACGGGCAGAAGATCGTTATTCATCGTTTATCCCCGATATCTTTTCGTAAATTTCTTTGAAATCCACGGTCTTGCAATCGTAATCTACCGTTCCGGACAGCTCCTTGCTCGAAGAATTGAACGCTATCGAATAGCCGGTATTCTTTGCAAGCGGTATATCCCCCTCGGTGTCCCCCACGCTTATGACCTCGTGGCATTTTACGCCGAATTTTTTGAATATCTTTTTCAGCATCTTGTCCTTCGCGCCGTGTTCCATATTTATATGAACGGCTCCGGTAATGATGCCGCGGCGTACGATAAGCCTGTTAGACACGACATAATCGAATCCGAGCTCTTTTTTGACCCTGTCGGCCATGAATTGCAGCCCCGTGGATATCGCCGCAAGCCTGAAGCCCCGGCCTTTTAGTTTCGCTATATATCTCTTCGCGTTTCTGGAATAAAGGATACTGTCGAATATCTTCCGGATGTCCTTTTCCTTCATCCCTTTCCAGTGCGCGGCGTCCAGTTCGCAGAATTTACGGTACGATATTTTTCCGGCAAGAAATTGCTCCTGATAATTGAAGGCCTCCTTCTTCCATAGCCGGAGCCTTTCATGAATGTATCGCCAGGAGCTTATGTGCCTGGTTATGGTGCCGTCGATATCGAATATTACAAGTTTATATTTCATGATTACGAACTTTTATCAGCCCAGTATCTTTAAAAGGTTCAGGCCTGTCGAGGGGTCTATATCTTTCGATGCCCTTATCCCCTTCAATTCGAAGATGACGGCTTCTATGACAAGAAAGACCTTTGTGTCTTTGCGCACGCAGCCTGTCAGTGTTTTGTTTTTCTTCCCCATGGCAGTGTGGATGTGTATCTGGGGCCCTTTATTATTGGAGAATATCGTGCCGATTCCCATTACTTCCCAGGCGTTCCTGAAGCTTACCCAGTTCGGCTCAGGTGGTATCACCGGTTTCTTAGGTCCTGTTACTATGTCTCCTTTTTTCAGGGCACCGATGAATACCATACAAGCTGTTTTAACGGCTTCTTTTTTCGAAAATCTGGCGAGCTCCTTGAGGAGTATGTCATCATCGTCAAATTTCAATAAAAACACGCGTCCGATATTGCCTTTCGAATATTTCATGCGCGGCTCCTTTTTTAATAAACCGGTGGATCGGAATGGATTTTTATTTAGGAAGGCTTTCGGCGGAATCCAAAAGCAGGGTCACATTATTTTTCAGCACCTCGAGAAAGCCGCCTCCGGGCGAACTTATGACCGTTCGCTTCCCGGCGCCGTCTCTTATAGATACCTTGCCGGGCACGAGCGTTGTTATCAGAGGCGCGTGATCCGCGAGTATTCCCAGATAACCTATCTCTCCCGGCGCCGTTACCGACGAGGCTTTTGATTCGAATAGCACCTTCTCCGGCGTAGTGATTTTTACATGGAACAGTTTGGCCATATTATTTACCCCCGGATGCGGCTTTCAGGGAATTTGCCTTCTCGATAGCTTCTTCGATAGTGCCTACCATGTAAAACGCCTGCTCCGGAAGGTCATCCAGCTTGCCTTCCACTATCATCTTGAAACCCTTTATCGTATCTTCCAGCCGGACGTATTTGCCTTTTGTCCCGGTGAAGGCCTCTGCCACATAGAACGGCTGCGAAAGGAACCGTTGCAGTTTGCGGGCGCGGGCTACGATCAGCTTGTCGTCGTCGGATAGTTCGTCTATGCCAAGTATCGATATTATATCGCGCAAATCCTTATATCTCTGAAGTATCTTCTGGACATT
>JAKLDX010000152.1 GCA_022703295.1 Candidatus Omnitrophota bacterium | reverse complement strand
GGAGAGTCTACCGACCATAAAATATATTCTTGAGCACAACTGCAAGCAGGTCATATTGATGAGTCATCTGGGCAAGCCGGACGGCAAGGTCGTTGATAGATTTAAGATGGATAAGATTGCTGAAAGGCTTGAGAAGCTTCTCGGTAAAAAAGTTACGGCGCTTAAAGATTGCATAGGAGAAGACGTTAAAAATAGCGTCTCTCTTATGAAAGACGGCGACGTGATATTGCTGGAAAACCTGAGATTCCACGCGGAAGAAGAAGCCAATGACCCTGTATTCGCAAAAGAACTTGCCAGCCTGGGGGATGTATTCGTCAATGACGCATTCGGCACCGCTCACAGGGCGCACGCGTCTACCGAAGGCGTTACACATTATCTGCCTTCTGTCGCGGGGTTCCTTCTCGAGAAAGAGATACAGTACCTCGGCAACGCCATGGATAACCCCAAGAGGCCGTTCGTGGCGATACTCGGAGGCGCCAAGGTAAAAGACAAGATAAAGGTTATCGATAACCTTCTCAATAAAGTCGATGCCCTGCTGATAGGCGGCGGGATGGCATATACATTCCTTAAGGCAAAAGGCAAGACGATAGGGTCGTCCAAGCTCGATAAGGACGGTTTCGATACCGCAAAGGCAGCCCTGGATAAGGCCGCCAAGAAAAATATCCCTATACTTTTGCCGGTCGACAATATTATAGCGGACAAATTCGACGCTGCCGCCGACTCTAAACTTGTCGGCGAAGATATCCCGGACGGATGGATGGGCCTGGATATAGGGCCGAAGACCGTAAAGCTTTTTGAAGACAAGCTGAAGAGCGCCAAGACTATTCTATGGAACGGCCCGCTCGGCGTGTTCGAGATGGAAAAATTCGCGAAAGGCACGGAAGACGTTGCCAAATTTATAGCAGGCCTTAAAGGCGTGATATCCGTGATAGGCGGCGGGGATACGGCCGCGGCCATGACCAAGTTCAAAGTGGAAAACAAGATGACGCATATATCGACCGGAGGCGGCGCCTCGCTGGAATATCTCGAGGGCACCGGCTTGCCGGGCATAAATGCCTTGAACGATAAAGACGCGTCTTGTTGCTGCGGAAAGAAATAAAACATGCGCAAGATCATAATAGCCGGTAACTGGAAGATGAATAAAAATTTGCAGGAGTCCATAGACCTCGCAAATCTGGTTAAGCGAAACCTGTATAACGTGGAAGAGGTCGAGGCGGTCCTTTGCCCGCCGTTCACATCCCTTAGCGATGTCGGCGAGATCGTGGTAAATTCGAATATAAAGCTCGGCGCCCAGGATTGCTACTGGGAGAAAGAAGGCGCTTTCACGGGCGAAGTTTCCTGCGGCATGCTGAAGAGCGTAGGTTGTGAATATGTAATCATAGGGCACTCGGAGCGCAGGCAGTTCTTCGGAGAGACCAACGAAATAGTTAATAAAAAGGTTAAGGCAGCCCTGCAGTCGGGTTTAAAACCGATAGTCTGCGTAGGGGAAAAGCTCGAGGAGCGCAAGAGCGGGAAAACCTTCTCGGTTATCAAAGACCATGTGGAAAATTCGCTTGCGGACCTGACGAGAGAAGACATGCTGAAAACCGTCATAGCGTATGAACCGGTCTGGGCCATAGGCACCGGCGTCAACGCGACGAAAGAACAGGCCGAAGAAGTGCATAAATATATAAGAGGCCTCCTGAAAGATATGTATGATGAAGAGTTGGCTGACGCCGTTCGTATCCAGTACGGAGGAAGCGTTAAACCCGATAATATAAAAGAGCTTATTTCCGAACCCGATGTTGACGGCGCACTTGTCGGGGGCGCCAGCCTTAAAGCGGATTCTTTTGCAGATATCGTAAAAAATTCCATAAAAAAATAAAGCGAGGTAGCCTTATGTTATACGGTCTTATTGTAGCGATACACGTCATAGTCTCTCTGGTACTTATCGCCGTTATCCTTCTGCAGGCGGGGAGGGGCGGAGGTTTAAGTGAATCATTCGGAGGAAGTTCCACACAGACTATATTCGGCACAAAAACAAACGTATTCCTGGCAAGGGCAACGGCCGCGTCCGCTATAATTTACATAATAACGTGCCTTACCCTGGCTGTTTTGACCGGCCATAAGGGCAGGTCGCTCGTGGCAAAAGAAGGCATAAAAGTGCCTATCGCGCAGGGCCAGAACTCTAATCAGCCGTTTCCGGAAGAGCCTATAGATTTTTAAAAAGATGAGAGTCCCCCATGGGCAATAAAAATGATGTTTCGGGGACATTTTTTAAAACGATACCGCTAATCATGTTAGCGGTATTTTTTTTAAGTAACCCTACCTTAGCCGAGCCGCAAAAAAATGACGAGATGCCGGCATACGGGGACGCCATAGTGACCGCGTCCATAGGCGATGCCCGCACGCTCGTTCCGATACTCGCGTCGGATGCCGCGTCCAGCGACATATGCAGCATGGTGTTCAACGGCCTTGTGAAATATGACAAAGACGTCAACATTGTCGGAGACCTTGCTGAAAGCTGGGAGATACTTGACGGCGGCCTTACGATATTATTTCATCTTCGTAAGAACGTGCGATGGCATGACGGTGCGGCGTTCACCGCGAAAGACGCGGAATTCACGTATAAAAAGCTGATCGATCCGAATGTCAAGACGCCTTACGGCGGAGATTTCGAAAGGATAAAGACATTCGAACTGATCGATGACCATACATTCAAGGTCACCTATAAGGAACCGTTCTCGCCCGGACTTTCAAGCTGGGGTATGTGGATAATGCCGAAACACATACTGGAGAAGGAAGACCTGAATAAAACTCACTTTTCCCGCAACCCGGTAGGGACGGGCGCGTACAAATTCAGATCATGGAAGACCGGCGAGAAGATAGAGCTTGTATCCAACCGCGATTATTTCGAGGGCCGAGCGCGCATAGACAGATATATTTTCAGGGTAATACCGGACGATGCGACGATCTTTCTGGAGCTTCAGGTGGAAGGGGTTGACATGGCCAATCTTACTCCGCTGCAGTTCACAAGGCAGACGGACAACTCTTTCTTTAACGAACATTACAATAAATTCAGATATCCCAGTTTCGGCTATACCTATATAGGTTATAATCTGGCAAACCCAATTTTTCAGGATGTGAGGGTCCGGCGGGCGATTAATTACGCCGTGAATAAAGAGGAAATAGTGGATACCGTGCTTTTCGGCCTGGGACATGTTACGACAGGGCCTTTCATGATAGATTCATGGGCGTATAATAAAGATGTGGCGCCCTGTCCTTATGATGTTAAAAAAGCCGCGGAACTTTTGGCTGAGGCCGGATGGTCAGATAAGAACGGCGACGGATGGCTC
>JAKLDX010000151.1 GCA_022703295.1 Candidatus Omnitrophota bacterium | reverse complement strand
GCTCGACTACAGGATCTCCAGGATGGTGAACCCCGCATGAACTACTCCTCCGACGTCTCCCTCGATTCCCTGAAGACCGCGCATTTCATCGGCATAGGCGGCATAGGCATGAGCGGCATCGCCATCGTCCTGGCCGAGATGGGATACAGGGTATCCGGCTCAGACCTTGAGCTTGGAGACCTTACGCGCAAGATCGGAAGGCTCGGCGGGGAGATATTCGAAGGCCATAAGGCCGGGAATCTATCAAAGGACGTGAGCCTGGTAGTCTACTCTTCCGCGATATCGAATGATAATCCGGAATTCGCCGAAGCCAGGAAACGGAAGATACCCGTGTTGCACAGGTCTGAGATACTGGCAGAACTGTTCAATAAAAAGAAGGGGATCGCCGTGACGGGCACGCACGGCAAAACCACTACCACATCCCTGATATCGGTGATGCTGGAAAAATGCGGGCTCGATCCCGCGATCGTTGTGGGGGGAGAGATAGACCTTTTTAACGGCAATGCTAAGTCCGGAAAGGGTAAATATTTTGTGGCTGAGGCCGATGAAAGCGACGGTTCCTTTACTAATTTTAAGCCTTTTTATTCCGTTATAACCAATGTCGAAATGGAGCACATGGATTATTATAAGACGATCGACGATGTCAAGTCGGCCTATAGATCCTTTGCCCGCAATTTAAAAAGGGGAGGCACGCTGTTTTACAATAAGGACGATAGCCATATATCGGAGATACTTCAGGATTTCGCGGCGGCCAGGAAAAGTTTCGGATTCGGGAAGGATGCTGATATTTACCCCGTCGATATAGAGATGAACGGGTTCAGTACTTCTTTCAGATGTATGTATATGGGCAAATTGCTGGGAAGGGTGAACCTTAAGCTGCCGGGAAAACATAATGTCATGAACGCGCTTGCGGTCATATTGGTAGGCCTTGAAATCGGGCTGGACTTCAGGGACATAGTGGATTCCATAAAGGACTTCAGCGGCGCCAAAAGGCGTTTTCAGCTGAGGGCGTGCAACCACGAGGTCATGCTGATAGATGACTACGCCCATCATCCTACGGAGATAAGGGCTGTACTCGATGCCTGCCGCAGCTGGAAGGATAAAAGGCTCGTCGTGATATTCCAGCCGCATCGCTATAGCAGGACTAAGTTTCTTGCGGATGAGTTCGGGAAATGTTTTGAGAAAGCGGACAAGCTGATACTGACGGATATCTATGCCGCAAGCGAAAAAGCCATCAAGGACATATCCGTAAAAAATATATACGACAGAGTCAAGGCAAACGGGCTGAGGGATGTCGTGATGCTAAAGAAAGAAAAAATAGCGCAACACATAAAACAACTGAAAAAAGAAGGTGATATGATAGTGGTCATGGGCGCGGGTGATATAAAGAAAGTTGCTGACGATTTACATAGAGAGCTTATAATGGAAAGCGTGACCTCCGAAGGTTTGTTGACGTCATTCCGGAAGATAGTTAAAGGCGAAGTGAGGCCGAGAGAAAGCCTTGCGCGCCATTCTTCTTTCAGGATAGGAGGCCCGGCAGATATATGGGTGGAGCCCAGGGACGCTTCGGACCTGAGAAGAGTCCTGGCTTTTTCGCGGGAGAGGAATATACCGACCTTTGTCATCGGTAACGGCTCCAACCTGCTTGTGGGCGATAATGGTTTCCGCGGGATAGTCATTAATCTGGGCTCAGCTTTATTTAAGAAAATCAAAATAGCCGGGACCAGGATAACGGTCGGAGGCGGATATAGCCTTCCCAAGCTCGTGAACGTGGCGTGCGGCAAGGGGCTCGGAGGATTAGAGTCTATGGTAGGCATACCGGGAACGATAGGCGGCGCTATTTATATGAACGCCGGGGGTTATACTAACCCCATATACAGAAATATCGGAGACCTTGTTATTTCCCTGAAGGTTATGGATTATTCCGGAAAGGTGAAAGTTTTAAAAAAAGAGGAGATACCTTTTTCATACAGGACTTCAGGGCTTGACTCCTATATAATATTGGAAGCGGTCCTCGGGTTCCAGAAGAGTAGCAGTAAGACGCTTCTTCAGAGCAGCTATAAATTCCTGAATATGAAGAAGGAAAAACAGGTCCTCGATATGCCAAGCGCCGGTTGCGTATTCAAAAATCCCAAGGACTTCCAATTTACATGCGGCCAGATGATAGATATGCTTGGCCTTAAAGGCAAGCGCATAGGCGGCGCAGAGGTATCGGAAAAACACGCCAACTTCATAATTAACAGGGATTGTGCCAGCGCCAAGGACGTTACGGCGCTGATAGATTTTGTAAGAGAAAGGGTCATGAAAAACTATGATATACCTCTCGAGCTGGAGATCAAGGTGATATGAGCCATCCAAAAAAGATCGGAAAAATAGGCGTGCTGGCAGGCGGGCCGTCCAACGAAAGAGAGATAAGCCTGAGATCCGGGAAAGCGGTCTATGACGCTCTTACTAAGCAGGGATTCGATGTCGTTTTCCTCGACGTGTGGGACAATGTCAGGGATGCTGTCAGGGGCGGCGGGATAGAACTTGCCTTCATAGCACTTCATGGAAAGTTCGGAGAAGACGGGACCGTTCAAAAGATCCTGGAGGAGGCTGGCATACCGTATACCGGTTCCGGAGTTAAGGCCTCTGCGCTTGCGCTGGATAAAATAGCCTCGAAAAATATTTTTGAGGATCGCGGCATACCTACGCCAAAGAGCCTTGTGTTTACGCAGAATGATTTTAATGCGGTCAAAGCAGCCGGGCTCGGATTCCCGCTGGTAGTAAAGCCGCAGTTCGAAGGGTCCAGTATAGGGTTGTCCGTTGTAAGAAGTAAAGATGAAGTGGGTAAGGCCCTGGACAGGGCCTTTGTCTACGGCGAAAAGGTCATGCTGGAGGAGTACATCGAAGGCAGGGAGCTTACCGTCGGGATACTGGACGACGAACCGCTGCCTGTCATAGAGATAGTGACGAAAAATAAAGTGTATGATTATGCGGCTAAATATCAGGACCCGGATACCAGATACCTTGTGCCTGCCCCGATCGAGAACCGTTTCAGCGAAAGAGCAAAAGAGCTGGGCAGGCGCGCCCACGTTGCTTTAGGGTGTAAGTCGTTCTCCAGGGTGGACATGATGCTTGATTCCGCGGGAAACATATTTGTGCTTGAGGTAAATACCATCCCCGGCATGACTGAGCGCAGCCTCTTACCGAAAGCCGCGCAAGTTAAAGGGTTGAATTTTAACCAATTGTGCGTTAAAATTGTCGAATCCGCATTAAATAACAAGGAAAGCGTGAAGATATAAAATGAAACGACAGAAGAAGAACAAGAGACTTAAGGTTCCGCAATTCCTGGAGGACTTCAGAGAGTTTGC
>JAKLDX010000150.1 GCA_022703295.1 Candidatus Omnitrophota bacterium | reverse complement strand
AAAACTTTTCCAGGCTCCATTCCAACCTGGAAGCTCCCAATAGAGGCAGATGAAACGGGGGTTATCACCAGTCGTAATTCCCTGGTAAGAGTTGGCGTACCTTTCAAGCAGGCTTAGATCAGAGGCGCCTTCCAGAATGATCCCGTCTTTTATTCGGGGCAATATTACAGCGTCCTTCTTCTCCATGACAGAGGGCTTGGTGTCTAATATCTCAAATATCCTGTCGGCGGCGGCCATTGCCTGTTGATTTATGGTATAGACGTTTGTAAGGCGCTTCATCGGATGCATTATAGAAAGAAGAGCGGCAAGAAATGTCGCGAAGGCACCGGCAGAAAGAGCTCCCGATATTATCTCTTTACCCGCGATCCAGAGTATTATAGCCACACAAAACATCCCCGCAAATTCGGTTATGGGACTTACCACAGACATGCGCTTTATGGATTTCATGGCAAGACGGTAAAAATTGTAATTCTGATCTTTGAACTTCTTTGCCTCGTAATCTTCCATGGAAAAGGCCTTGACGACACGAATACCCGATATGGTCTCGTGCAGGGTCATGGTAAGTTCGCCCATCTTTTCCTGGGATTGCCGGGAGATGCTTTTGAGGCGCTTTCCTATGCGAACAACCGGGTACACCACCATTAGAAAGAGGCAGGCGCTTATGCCGATAAGGGCCCATGATATGGAAAAGTACACTTTTATCGCAAACAATATACTGATATATATCACAAGCTGAACCGGCGAATATATGAGATCTGTAAGTCCCGTAGATATCGAGTCCCTTATAACGGCAGCGTCGTATGTTATGCGCGACATAAGCTTGCCAGTGGCGTTATTGGAATAAAAATCCATGGACAGAGTCAGTAATTTTCTGTAAATCGCGTTCTTTACGTCGTTAACGACCCTCTGGGATACGTCATTCATCAGATACGTCTGCAAAAAAACGAATACGTTCTTTAAGAGCCATAATAGCATCACTATCATGGTCATGCTGCTCAAAAGTTGCAGTGGCGGGACGGCATTTACCTTGTCTACTATACCCTGTATAAAATCGGGGACAGCTATACCTGCCGGCAATACGATCTTTTTACCGGCTATTATCTTATCCACCATCGGTATTATCATGGTAAAAGATATGCCGCCGAAGCCGGACCCGGCAACCATGCATAACGCGGCAAGAGCCAGGACCCAGGCGTGTGGAATAACGAATTTTACGAGCCTGAAATATTTATTCATATAAGCAATATATGCTACCACAGCCCGCTACTTTTGTCGAGCAACAGTAACCCGCCCCGGCTTGACACAAATCGATAATATTTAGTGCTAATAAGGATTACACTTTACTATACCCCAGAAGGGCTGGTATTTCCGCGGGACGCAAAATTCCCGCAGGGAATTTTGTCTTCGTAAATTCAAATTTTGCGTTGTCAAAATTTGAATTTAAGACCCGCTACAATACCAGCCCTTCTGGGGTATGATTACACCATGGAAAAACTTTACCCGCTCCGCCCTTTCAAAAAATTTTCAATTTCTGTTTAGGGGTCCCCCGAGGGGATGGGTATGAAGCGGGGTCTTAAAACCTAAATTTTACAAAGAAAATTTGGGTTTTACGAAATTAGATTTTCCTATGGAAAATCTATGTCCCCGCGGAATACCCACCCCGAGAGGGGATCAAACGGAAATTGAAAAATTTCTTACTCCCCCTCCGTCTCCTGAGGAGGTGGCTTGCGGAAAGGCATCGGAAGTGTTATAATCGAATTTAACTTTGAGGGATGATTTATGGCAGGTTCTGAAAAATTGAGGTTTGGCGTAATAGGAACGGGGCGCTTGGGCGAATTCCACACCAAGGTATATTCCAGGCTCGACAGCATCAAGCTTGTGGGAGTATGCGATTGTAATATCGAAAGAGCTCTGGAAGTAGGCAAAAAGTACCACACCGCAAGCTTCGCCGATTATGAAGAGCTTTTCGATAAGGTGGATGCCGTATCGATCGCGGTCCCGACGAGCTTGCACTACAATATAGCCAAAGACTTTTTAAGTAACAATATCCACGTCCTTATAGAAAAACCTATGACAAAGACTCTCTCCGAGGCCGATGAACTTATCGAGATAGCCAAAGAAAATAAGCTCATACTTCAAGTCGGCCATATAGAACGCTTCAACTCCGCTGTCCTGGCCATCGAGCCGTATCTCCAAAAACCCAAGTTCATAGAATGCCAAAGGCTCGGCCCTTTCCACAAAAGGGTAAAAGACGTAGGTGTGGTTTTGGACCTCATGATACACGATATCGATATAGTTCTAGGCCTTATGAAACAGGATGTTGTCAAGATAGAGGCGGTCGGCCTTTCCACAGTATCTGATTACGAGGATGTCGCAAATGTGAGGCTAACATTCGAGGACGGGACCATCGCCGATATCACGGCAAGCCGGATAACGAAGGATGTGGTCCGGAAAATGCGGATATTCCAGGAAGATTCTTACATCTCCCTGGATTACGTCAACCAGGATACGGCGATATTCCGCAAGACCGGGGACCGGATAGAAAAAGAGAAGATACGTGTCGTTAAAAAAGAACCTCTTAAAAAAGAACTTAAATCCTTCATCGATTGCGTCAAAAGCGGCAGAAAGCCTGTGGTATCCGGCGTTGAAGGCCGCAGAGCTCTCCAGGTCGCGCTCGAGATAATAGCTAAAATAACCCCCTCCGGAAACAAAGGATAATAATCTGTGTAATCGTATTATATTTAAAGGATTTTCATGGCCCGAAAAAAGATCCTCATAGTAGCGGGAGAACCGTCCGGAGATCTTCATGCCTCAAATCTTGTAAAAAATTTACTGTCTATAGATAAGGATCTCGCATTTTACGGACTTGGAGGTGAGCGTTCCAAAAAGGCCGGCGTCGATGTCGTATTCGACATATCGGGGCTCGCTCTGGTCGGCGTTATAGAGGTCGTGAAGAACATATTTACCGTCGGGAAAGCGTTCCGCGCGGTGCTGTCCCGCGTAGACCTGGAACGCCCCGACATTGCGGTGCTTGTCGACTATCCGGGATTCAACCTGAGACTGGCAAAGGCGCTTAAAAAAAGATCGATACCCGTAGTGTATTACATAAGCCCTCAGGTATGGGTATGGGGGGCAGACCGTATAGGGATAATAAAAGATTGCGTAAAAAAGATACTGGTATTTTTTAAATTTGAGGAAGACCTTTATAAAAGGCATGATGTAAACGCGGAGTTCATAGGCCACCCGCTGGCCGAAAGCGTTCATATGGGGCTCTCTAAAAATGAAGCGGCCCGCAAATTCGGCCTAGCCTCCGAGAAAAGCACTATAGCATTACTGCCGGGGTCGCGACGTATGG
>JAKLDX010000015.1 GCA_022703295.1 Candidatus Omnitrophota bacterium | reverse complement strand
GGCCAGAATAGAAGAATTAATGCGCGAATTGAAAAGCGATTATACTATAATAATAGTTACACATAATATGCAACAGGCGGCGCGAGTTTCCGATGATACAGGTTTCATGTTGTTGGGTGAACTGATAGAGTTTGGGAAAACCGAGCAGATATTTACCGCGCCGCATGACAAACGGACAGAAGATTATATTACGGGAAGATACGGATAGTATAAAAAAAGGAGATAGTTATGGAAAGACATGTCGACCAGGAACTGAAAGAGCTGAAGACGGACATATTGAAGATGGGTTCTTTTGCCGAAGAGGCCATTTATAAATCGATCGAAGCGCTGAAAAACCGCGAGAAAGAACTTGCTGAAAATATAATAGACAGCGATATGAATGTCGACAGATTAGAGCTGGCCATAGACGAGAAGTGCATAGATCTTATAGCGCGATACCAGCCGATGGCAAAAGATCTTCGTTTTATCACTACCGGAATGAAGATAAATGCCGAACTTGAACGTATTGCCGATATAGCCGTGGACATAGCCCAGCGTACTATCGAGATAGTTGATAAGCCTTTACTGAAGCCGCTTGTTGACATACCAAAATTAGCAGCCATCGCTCAAAATATGGTCAAGATGTCCATAGATTCGTTTGTTAACGGTGACATAGAATTGGCCAAGAAAGTTTTGTCCCAAGACCCTGAAGCCGATAATTTGCGCAATCTGATCCATAAGGAGCTTGTTGAAGACTACATGGTAAAGGATCCTGCAACAACCCCCCGCGCTGTCCAACTTCTGCTGATAGCGCGTTTTCTCGAACGCATATGCGATCACACTACGAATATTGCAGAGGATGTTATTTATATGGTGCAGGCAGAAGTCGTTAAACATCATCCGGAGCGCCTGAAGAACGATAAATAAACCTATTTTATTATCATCGTTTTTGATTTTTTTGATTTATATGATATAATTACCATATAAATCATGTTTTATACCATCAGTAAGAGCCCTTTCATATTAACGGCACTCTTTTTTATAATTTTCGTCATTGCGTTTCCTGCGCAATGCGGCGAAATTAAAAAAGACGCGGTAACCTCTCTGTCATTATCTCTCAAAGACGCTATTCACACAGCCCTTCTTAACAATAAAGACATACAGATTCAGGCTCAGGAGATAGACGCTGCCAAGGCAAATATAGTTGCGGCGCAGGGGCAGTTTCTTCCCACGGCGAATTTAAGCTATGGTTATACGTATACCGGCGTTCAGCCTAACATCAGCTCCGGTCTTTTTGCCAATTCCGGGAAAGATCCGAATATTTTTTTCGGGTATCAAAATAATAACATTGCCGATTTCTCTGTCAACCAGGTGGTATTCAACGGCAACGCAAACAGCGTCAACCTTAAACAATCCAGGATAAATATGAAGATACAGCAGGAAACGCTGCGCGCAAAAAAACTGGACGTTGAATTCGAGACGAAAAGGCTTTTTTTCGGGCTTCTCCTCGCTTATGAGACGGCGCGCATAGCGCAGGACCTGCTGGACCAGGCGAATGCCCACTACATAAACGTGAAAAGTAAGTTCGAGCAGGGTACGGTCTCGAAGTTCGATGTCCTGCAGTCGAAAGTCCAGATCTCGAAGGTCATTCCCGAAGTGGTAAAGGCGCGTAATGACATAGACCTCGTAAAGGCAGAGTTGAAAAAATTACTGAGCCTGAAGATGCAGGATCCGCTGAACGTCGAAGGGAAGCTCGACTGCGCGTTCATAGAGATAAAAGAAGGTGATTTCCTGGGCGAGGCATATTCCCGGAACCCGCAAATGATTCTGCGGCTTTTGGGTGTCGACATGACAAAGTGGGGGATAGCTTTTGCGAAAGCCGGCTACGGCCCGATGATAAACGCGAATTTCGACTACAATTATAAAGCCGGCGATGTCGCGAACATGTTTAATTATAAACATAGCAACTGGAGCGTGGGAGGAAAGGTAACCGTGCCGCTATTCGATGCCTTCTCCACCAAGGCGAAGGTGGATGGGGCCAGGGTGAAATATAACCAGGCCGGACTGGAAAAGGAGAATACCGCCGATCAGGTGGCGGTTGATATTACAAGGGCTTGTCTTGACCTGAAAGAATCGATGGCCATCATAGGTTATGAAAAAGACGGCATTGAAGAGGCAAAGGAAGCCCTTAAGATCGCGAATATAGGCTACGATAACGGAGTAATGATTAATCTTGATGTCTTGGATGCACAGGTGTCCCTGAGCCAGGTGGAGAGGAATCTGGCCAACGGAATTTACGATTATCTTATAGCGAAGGCTTTTCTTGATAAAACGATGGGGAAAGAATTTTTCAAGGAGGAAAAATAATGGAAGAGAAATCAAAACCGTCTGCAAGTGAAAAGATCAATCCTGTGAAGAAAAAAAAGAAGCTTGTTTTTCTAATTCTTATAATTATCGGCGTGGTTGCGGCAGCTTTTTTCGCATACAAGATAGAGAGGACCATTGAGAACAAGAAAATCGTAAAGGTCTCGGGAAATATCGAGGGCAACGATGTGCGCATATCCTTCAGGGTCGAAGGGCAGATAGAGGAACTCCTGGCGGACGAGGGCTCTATACTGAAGGTAGGCCAGATAGTAGCCAGGCTCAACAAAGATGAGTTAAGCAAAGTCCAGGCGGAGGCAGTGGCGGCGTTAAAATTGGCCGAGTTTCAATATGAGTTGGATAAGATCGATTATGTAAGGGCAGAGAACATGCTTACGGCAGGCGCCATCTCGACACAGAAGAGGGACTCCGCGAAGACCAAAGCGGATACCGACCGTTCTGAAGTAGAGCGCCTAAAGGCATCGCTTGAACTTGCGAATACCAAGCTGGGGTGGGCTGACCTTGCCTCACCGCTCAACGGATATGTTATAGTGAAAAGCGCCGAGCAGGGCGAGGTGGTGCAGGTGGGCGCGCCTGTTTTTACCGCCATAGACCTGAATGACGTATGGGTCACCGCTTATATAGATGAAAAAGACCTGGGCCGCGTCAAGCTGGGCCAAAAGGCGTATGTGATGACGGACAGCTATAAGAATAAGAAATATAATGCATTTGTATCATTCATCTGCCAGCAGACGGAATTTACCCCGAAATATATACAGACCACCGAGGAGAGGGTGAAGTACGTCTACAGGATAAAAGTAAAAGCGGACAATTCCAGCCTCGATCTGAAGCCCGGCATGCCGGCAGATGCCTACATAATGGTCGAATGAAATGGTTACGATAAAGACCGTTAACCTCACGAGAAAATTCGGCGCGCTTACCGCAGTAGATAATTTGAATATCGAAATAGAAGAAGGCGAGATATTCGGCCTGGTCGGTCCCGACGGCGCCGGCAAGACCACGACTATGCGGCTTTTGACCGGTATCCTTGACCCTACCGCGGGCAGCGCTACGGTATATGAGAAAGATACCGTGAAACACGCCGAGAGCCTGAAAGAGAACATCGCTTACATGTCCCAGCGCTTCGGGCTTTATGAAGAATTAAGCGTGCTGGAGAACATAAATTTTTACGCCGACATTTACGGCGTCGCTAAAGAAAAGCGGGCCGAATCCATTGAGCGGCTTCTGGGTTTCTCCGGCCTCCTGCCGTTCAAAAAACGTTTTGCCGGAAAGCTCTCCGGCGGAATGAAACAAAAATTGGGGCTGGCCTGCGCTCTTATCCATACTCCGCGCGTACTATTTCTTGATGAACCCACGAACGGCGTCGACCCGGTATCCAGGAGGGATTTCTGGAGCATACTTTATGAATTACTGAAAGAGAAAGTTACCATATTCTGTTCCACCTGTTATCTGGACGAAGCCGAACGCTGCCACAGGGTCGGCCTGATGCATAAGGGCAAGCTCCTGCGCTGCGATTTTCCCGGCAATATAAAAAAAGAATGCAACGCTAAGACATTGGAAGAAGCGTTCATAATGATAATAAAAGAATACGAAAAATCCTGAGGCGGGTCCGGACATGGCAGCAGAAAATAAAATAGCCGTCAGCGTGCAGAACCTCGAGAAAAAATTCGGTGACTTTACGGCGGTAAACCGGATCAATTTCGAAGTCAAAGAGGGCGAGATATACGGGTTTCTCGGCCCTAACGGCGCCGGTAAATCCACTACCATAAGGATGCTCTGCGGCATAATCCCGCCGACCTCCGGTAGCGGCCGGGTAGGAGGTTTTGATATAATAAAAGAGCAGCGCAAGATAAAAGAACATATAGGCTACATGTCCCAGAAGTTCTCTCTTTATAATGACCTCACTGTCGGCGAAAATATAGATTTTTACAGCGGCATATACAAGATACCGCAGGCCGAAAAGAAAGCCCGTTTCGACGACACGCTGCGTACGGCCGGGCTCGAGGGCATGGAGGACAAGCTTACGGCCACGCTTGCCGGCGGCTGGAAACAACGGCTTGCTCTCGGATGTGCCCTTCTTCATAAACCCCGTATAATATTCCTCGATGAGCCCACCTCGGGGGTCGATCCGATAACCCGCGCTAATTTCTGGGGAGTTATAAAGGAGCTCTCGGGCCAGGGAGTGACCGTATTTGTCACCACGCACTACATGGATGAGGCCGAGAACTGCAATCGCATGGTACTCATCTATCACGGCACCATTATAGCCTCGGGTACGCCGCAGGAAATGAAGATAAACAGCATGAAGGGAGAGGTGCTTGAGATAGCTGTTGATAGCGCCCAGGAGTACCTCGTAGGGCTAAGCAAGATAGAAGGCGTCAAAGAAGCCGCGCTGTTCGGCATAAATATTCACGCGGTTGTTTATGACAGCCGGAAGGCAATACCCGCGATAAAACAATTTCTGGAAAAAGAGAATGCAGGGGCTTTTACGGTGGATAAGATACTTCCATCCTTAGAGGACGTTTTCGTTTCTTCTATCGAAGAGTATGATAAGGAGCATCCTCCCGCATGAACCCCGCACCTTCCCGGGGAACAGGATTTTAAGATACAAGGAATAGATCAAATGCTACGTGTGTGTATTTATGAAATAAAAGAAGGTGCGGAGTGAACTTAAAAAGGATCCAGGCCATTGCGTGGAAAGAGTTCGTTCAGATAAAACGCGATTCGCGCTCGCTCGCCCTGGCGCTCGGCATACCAATATTTTTGCTCTTCATATTCGGCTACGGCCTCTCTCTCGACATAGACCACGTTCGCACTGTCGTATGGAACCAGGATGCTTCTTCAAAAGTCACCAGGGACTTCCTCCTCAATTTCGAGAATTCAAAATATTTCAGGATTATTAAATATACGGATAATTACCGGGATATCGAGCGGATGATAAATAGCGGCGAGGTTATAATGGCGCTCGTAATCCCAAAGGACTTTTCGCACTACATCGAATCGAATGAACCCGCGCCGCTGCAGCTTCTGATGGACGGAAGCGATGCGAACACCGCCACCATAGCCAAGGGCTACGTGCAGTCGGTGGTCGCCAGTTATAATGTGAAACTTTTATATGACGCATTTTCCGCCAAGGGAATAAGGCCGGTTAAATCTCTCAACGCGGTATCAAGGATATGGTTCAATATGGGGCTTACGAGCACCTGGTTTATCGTCCCCGGCGTCATAGCCATGATAATAATGATCATCGCCGCGCTCCTCACCTCCATCTGTATTGCCAGGGAATGGGAGAGGGGCACTATGGAGCAGCTTATCTCTACGCCGGTAAAAGCGCCGGAACTGGTCATAGGCAAATTCATCCCGTACTTCGCGATCGCGTTTTTCGACCTGACAATAGGCGTGCTTATGGGCACTCTTGTATTCGGGGTGCCTCTGAGAGGCAGTTATTTCCTTCTCGTTTCGCTAAGCTGCCTCTTCGTGACCGGCGCATTGTCACAGGGGATACTTATATCCATAGTTGCCAGGACGCAGCTGATGGCAAGCCAGCTTGCGACATTGACTACAATGATACCGACGATAATATTATCAGGCTTCATCTATCCTATATTCAATATGCCCAAAGCGCTTCAGATGGTCACATACTTCATCCCGGCACGGTATTATATAGTGATCCTGAGAGAAATATTCCTTAAGGGCACCGGGATCGAGTCTATGTGGGATGAAGCGATCTTTCTGCTATTATTCGCACTTCTTATGTTCGGCCTTGCCATCAGGCGGTTCAGGAAGAAGGTAGCCGTATGATAAGTTTTGAGCGCGCGAAGGCCATACTTATAAAAGAATTCAAGCAGGTCTTCCGTGACCCGCGCATGAAAACAGTCATATTCATTACGCCGCTTGTGCAGATAATACTTTTCGGGTACGCGGCGAACAAGGACATTAATTATGTCCCCACGGCCATTTACGACAAGGATAATACCGTGGAAAGCCGCGAGCTCCTGCGCCGTTTCACATTCTCCAAATATTTTGTTCCGGAACGTTATATCGACAGCCAGAAAGAGATGAACAGAGTTCTTGATACGGGAAAGGCAAGCCTGGTGATCCATATCGACCGCGGTTTCGGGCGCAACCTCCAGGGTGACAAGAACGCGGAAGTCCAGCTGGCATTTGACGGGTCGGACTCAAATACGGCAATGGTTATAATGGGATACGCCAACAGCGTTATAAGTGAATATAGTTATGATATTTTGCAGGAGAAGACCGCCGCTACCGGAAAGATAGACAGTTATCCGAGCGTCGACTTAAGGGATAGGGCATGGTTCAACGGCAACCTCATATCAAGGGACTATTACCTGCCCGGTGTTATCGCGACGATCGTAAGCATGATGTCGCTTTTGCTGAGCGCCATGGCCATAGTGAAAGAGAAAGAGATCGGCACTATGGAACAATTGATCGTCAGTCCCCTGACGCCGATCGAGCTTATTATGGGGAAACTGCTTCCGTTCGCCACCATAGCGCTTGTCCAGGTTTTTCTCATTACCGTGCTCGGAGTGGTGTGGTTCAAGGTTCCGTTAAGGGGGGACATCTTATTGCTGTTATTCTCTACCTGCATATATCTATTTACGACTTTAGGCATAGGCCTGTTCATCTCCACGATATCGGCTACGCAACAGGAAGCCATGATGTCGGTTTTCCTGTTTTTTATGCCGACAGTTTTGCTGTCCGGTTTTGCTTATCCTATCTCTAACATGCCGCAGCCTATCCAGTGGTCTACCTTTTTTAACCCGCTTCGTTATTTCATGGTGGTCATCAGGAGCATCTTCCTGAAGGGGGTCGGACTGGAGGTCCTGTGGGGTCAGCTTCTGGCGTTAGCTGTCATGGGCGTCGTGGTCATCAGTTTCAGCGCCTTGCGTTTTCGCAAGAGCATGGGGTAGGAATAATAGTTTTTATTCGTATTCGGCTTAATATGGTATAATCAGGCTAAAAAGAGAGGGATTATGCAAAAACATATAACATTTTATCCGGTTGCCGTTTCATTATTATGCCTGTCTTTATGCCTTACCGGATGCGCCGCTACGACGAAAGTCGTTAAAAAGGCTTTGGGGGCGTCTACGGAAGAGCTGGAAAAAGGCAGGAAAAATGCCGCTATCCTTATATTCAATTATGATTATGATGCCTGTTATGCCAAAGTAGAAAAAATCATAAATGCCCATAGGGAGCTGACCGTTTACGATAACGATCCGGCAAAAGGCATGATAGCCGTATATTATGTGGATATCAATACTACGCCCATAGGCGTATTCTTCAGCAAGATAGATGCCTCGCACACCCGTGTAGAGGTGTCCAGCCGCAGCACGAACGCGAAGATGTTTATGGTAAATAAAGTCCTGTTGGGAAAAGACAAAAGGTAAGCTGATGCGGCTAAATAAGGCCACATATACGGTATTCGATCTTGAGACGACAGGACTGTATCCGTATTCCGGCGACAGGATATGCGAAATAGGCGCTGTCCGGATCAACGATAAGAGTAAAGAGAAAAAACGCTTTTATTCTCTGGTGGATCCGGGGCGGCCTCTGTCGTCGGGCGCCTTTGCCGTGAACGGCATAACTCCCGAGATGCTCGAAGGCGCGCCGGCCATAGACGAGGTCCTGCCGGAATTCATGCGTTTTATAAAAGGAAGCGCGCTCGTCGCTTATAACGCCGGTTTCGATCTCGGTTTTCTCGAAAGCGCGCTCGGAGAAAAAAGCGAAATCCTGAAGGATTATATCATAATAGACGCCCTCGCCCTCGCGAGAAAGTTGTTTCCCGGCATAGGAAGGTACAATCTTGCCAATGTGGCCGAATCTCTCGGCATACAGACTTTAGCAAATCACAGGGCCATGGACGATACGATCGTGACGATGAAAGTATTTCAGAAGGAGCTGGATGCTTTGGCTGCAAACGGCGTTGAGACTATCGAGGAGATAGCGCAGTTCCAGAGAAAGAGGCCGCCTGCGGTAAAGATCGTCAAAGATTATAAGTTCAAACTGATAGAAGAGGCCATAAGAGAGCAAAAGAAACTTAATATAAAGTATCAATCGGTGTGGCATAACACCGTTACCAGGCGCGTTATAACGCCCAAGGTGCTGCAAAGAGGGTATGACAAGTATTATTTAATAGCGCATTGCCACCTGAAGAATGAGGAACGCAATTTCAGGATGGACGGGATACTTGAAGCCGAACCATGCATAGAGGCCTGACGCCATGACGAAAAAATACGAACAATTTTCCCATACGGCCGATATAGGGGCGAGAATATACGGTAAGGACCTGAAAGAGCTTTTCGAAAACGCGGCATTTGCCATGTTCGACATAATCGCGGACCTCGAGGGGCTGGAGGCCACGGTTGCGCGCGCCGTCGAAGTAGAGGGCGAAGGATACGAAGAGCTTCTCGTGTCATGGCTGGATGAGCTTCTCTATAATTTTTACACCAAGTCTATAATATTTTCGAAGTTCGAGATATGGGAATTCAGCGAGAAGAAGCTGAAAGCGAAAATTTACGGCCGTCCGGTCGGGGTAAACAGGAACCGGCTGAAGACCGAGATAAAAGCCGCAACTTACAGCGGCCTCGAGATAAAAAAGACGGCCGAGGGGTATCAGGTCGAAATAATTTTTGACGTATGAAGACCATCTGGCAGGGGCCCATAGAAAAAATAGACGATTACAGGTGGTGCATCCCTAAAAGCTATAAGAGCGGGATGCTCGTCGACGGCGTAATATACGCCGACGAGAAGATGCTGGGAGATATCTGCAAAGATAAGGCGGCGGAGCAGGTCGCGAATGTCGCGTTCCTGCCGGGCATCGTAAAATATTCCATGGCCATGCCGGACGCCCACTGGGGATACGGCTTTCCGATCGGCGGCGTGGCGGCAACGGATGTCGATGCCGGCGGCGTGGTATCTCCGGGCGGCGTGGGGTTCGATATAAACTGCGGCATGAGGCTTGTCAGGACAAATTTAAAAGAAAAAGATCTCGCGCCGAAGCTTAAGGACCTTGTCTACGGCCTTTACAACGACGTCCCCGCGGGTGTAGGTTCCAAAGGCGATATAAAAATAACCGGCAGCGATGAAAAAAAACTTCTTGTCGAAGGCTCGAAATGGGTTGTGGACCACGGTTACGGCAGGCAAGAAGACCTCGAATATACGGAAGAGCGCGGCGCTGTAAAAGGCGCGGATCCGGACAGCGTATCGCCGAGGGCTTATGAGCGCGGGAAGAACCAGTCGGGCACGCTTGGCAGCGGGAATCATTTTCTCGAAGTCCAGGTGGTGGATGAAGTTTACGACGGGACTGCCGCGGAAGTATTTTCTCTGGAAAAGGGCTCCGTGACGCTTATGATACATTCAGGCTCGCGCGGCCTCGGCTATCAGGTCTGCGATGAATATTCCAAGGACTTTTTGCACTGTCTTTCGAAATACGGCATAAGCGTACCGGACAGGCAGCTTGCGTGTGCGCCGGTCAATTCCGACGAAGGAAAAGCGTACCTGGGCGCCATGAGGTGCGCGGCGAATTACGCCTGGGCGAACCGCCAGTGCCTGATGCATCTTGCGCGCGGTGTTTTCGAGAAGGTTTTCAATATGGGGCCGAAGGATCTCGGGATGGACCTCGTATATGATGTAGCCCATAATATCGCGAAAATAGAAAAGTATAATATAAATGGAAAAGAGAGGACGCTGTGCGTCCACAGAAAAGGCGCGACCAGGGCATTTCCTCCAGGCCATCCGGAAATACCGGAAAAGTACAAAAAATGCGGGCAACCTGTTATAATACCCGGAGATATGGGAAGGAATTCGTATCTTCTGGTCGGCACGAAAAGGGCCGAAGAAACGTTTTACTCCACGTGTCACGGGGCAGGGCGGCTGATGTCGCGCTCAGCGGCGATTCACGCGTGCCGCGGCAGATCTATATCGCGCGAATTGGAAAATAAGGGTATAATAGTGAAATCGAGCGGCAGGGAAACTCTCGCAGAAGAAGCGCCCGAAGCGTATAAGAATGTCAATGAAGTCGTCAGCGTAGTTGAGGGTGCGGGCATTTCAAAACGGGTATGCCGTATGAGGCCATTAGGTGTAATCAAGGGGTGAAAAAATGTTAGATATTAAATTCATAAGAGAAAATGCGGATACGGTCAAAGAAGCACTGAAGAACAGGAATCTGAAGCTGGACGTAGACGAACTGATAAGGCTGGACGAAGAGCGAAGAAAACTGCTAGTGGAGACGGAGACGCTTAAAGCCGAACGGAACAAGGCAAACGATGAAATAGCGGCCCTTATTAAGGAAAAAAAGAACCCGAAGGACATAATTGGCAATATGAAGGTCGTTTCCCAAAAAATAGCAGATTTTGATAAAAAAGTGGAGGAAATTGACCAAAAAATAGCCAAATTTACATATACAATCCCAAATATACCCGATAAATCAGTGCCTGTTGGCGGTCCGGAAGCTAATAAAATAGTCAAATCTTGGGGCAAAACCCCCGTATTTGACTTTAATCCTAAAGGCCATGTCGAACTTGCCGAAGCGCTCGGGATTATAAATTTTGGCGTGGCCACGAAAATAACAGGTTCCAATTTCATATTGTATATGGGGCTGGGGGCCAGGCTCGAAAGAGCGCTTATAAACTTTATGCTGGATCTTCACACAAAGAAACATGGTTATAAAGAAGTATTCCCGCCGTTCCTTGTAAACAGGCGCAGCATGACAGGCACGGGCCAGCTCCCTAAACTGGAAGAGGACATGTATAAGCTTAAGGATGAGGACCTGTTCCTCATACCTACAGCGGAAGTGCCTGTTACCAATATTCATTCGAATGAAGTACTGGAAGAAGACCGCCTGCCCATATATTATACCGCCTATACCGCGTGTTTCAGGAGGGAGGCAGGCTCTTACGGCAAAGACACAAAAGGCCTCATAAGGGTCCATCAGTTCGATAAGGTTGAGCTCGTGAAATTCGTAAAGCCGGAAGGCTCTTTCGATGAGTTGGAAAAACTACTGAATGACGCGGAAGATGTCCTGCAATTGCTGGAGCTGCCTTACAGAGTGCTCCTTCTTGCGACGGGTGACATCTCTTTCGCTGCCGCCAAATGTTACGATATCGAACTTTATGCGCCGGGTGCCGACGCTTACCTGGAGGTTTCAAGTTGTTCCTGCTTTACCGATTTCCAGGCAAGGCGCGCCAGTATCAGGTACAGGCAGAAAGATTCGAAAAAGATAGCGTTTGTCCATACATTGAACGGCTCGGGCGTGGCGCTCGCCAGGCTCGTCGTAGCTATTTTAGAGAATTATCAGAATAAAGACGGAAGCATAAGGGTGCCGAAGGCGCTGGTTCCGTATATGGACGGCCTGGATACGATAAAGGCTTAAAACTGATGGCTGAGAAGAAGGGCATCGTAAAGTTATTTTTAAAATTCGCGATAGGTGTTTTGATAATACCGGTCGCATTCGGTATATCGATAGCCTTTTATAAAAATCTCATACTCATAAAAGAACTCTCCGGCAGCCTCAACTCATTTTTGTGGGGCGTGGCGAGCTACACTTTTTTGCACGTTCTCTTTTATAAGCCCACTTATCTTTACGTGCTGGGTCACGAGGCTGTGCACGCGGGTGTCTCATGGGTTATGGGAGGAAAGATAAAGTCGTTTAAGGCATCGTCGGAGGGCGGCAGCGTAGGGACCACCAAGACAAATACGGTGGTAGAGTTAAGCCCTTATTTTGTGCCGATATATGCCATCATTATCGCGATAGTGTATTTTTTGGTGGCGGCATCTTATAATGTTAACCACAAGGTCTTCATATTCCTGATAGGATTCGCGCTCGCGTTTCATATGATATCGACAATAGAGGTTATGAAGGTCAGGCAGCCGGATATAGTTAAGAGCGGGTATTTCTTTTCGATAGTGCTGGTCTACGCACTTAACATAGCGGTAATATCGCTTATTTTCAGCCTTATGTTTCCGTCGTTTTCGGAAAAGAAGTTTTTTATCGATACGTGGCTTTATTCCAAAAGCGTGTATATAGGCATAGTAAAGCAGCTTTTTTCTTAAAATTGTTGGGCTTAGATCCCGCTGCTGCAGTTGAGCGGACGAAGGCGCTTAAGATAAGTTTATAGATTGCAAGCGGAGGAGTGGCAGAGTGGTCGATCGCGGCAGCCTTGAAAGCTGTTGTGGGCGTAAGCCCACCGTGGGTTCGAATCCTACCTCCTCCGCCAGTATTATGCCGTCGGTCTTACTCAGCTTTATGTTACGCGTGCTGTGGTAGGATTCGGCTGGCCCGAATCGAGCTATGCGAGCGCAGGGGGAATCTAATGAACGAACGGGGCGGGGGAATTTATACTAGAATTATACATTTGCCAAAAGATTATGACAAAATATAACAGCACTTGCAAATTTCGGTTTCCGAAGGTATAATTGTTTAATAACAAAGAAAGGAAGGGGGTAGAGGTATGAGAAGAATAGCTGCATTAATAATTATTATTATGATGGTCGTATCGGCGCTGCCCGCGTTTGCGGATAACGTTTGCGGCATGACCAGGGAGGAATACAGAAAAAAATCGCTGTATAATAAGGTAGTCGATCCGATAAAGGATTTTAAGCTTAAAGAGAAAGATAAAATAAAGCCGCTTACCATGGAAAAATCGAACGTATTCCAGGACACGGCAAATAGCATAGAGAAAACGAAATAGTATTAGAACGAACATCAGCAAACAGGTTAAGAACTACAGAGTTTCGGATAAAAGGATATCGCTTCAGGGCGGTATCCTTTTATTTTCGGCTATATAAAAATTTGCAGGCTTCCTTGCAAATTTAGATTTCCGAAGGTATAATTATCTTAACAATAAAAAGAAAGGGGGCGCCGGAATGAAGAAAATAGCCGCACTAATAATTATAGTAGCCGTATTTGTCACTGCACTGCCCGTATTCGCTGACACCGTCTGCGGTATGAGCAGGGAGGAATACAAAAAGAAGCCGTTGTATAACAAAATAACCGATCCTATCAGGGATTTTAAGTACAGCGAGAAGGACAAGATAAAACCGTTCCCGGGAGATAAGGTCACGATCTTTCAGCATACGGCCGATGGCATAAAGGAAGGGTCTGCGAAAGCAAGGCAGATGTCGGCAAGACAATAAATAATAATATTTTTATTACTATCAAAGGGATACCGCAAGGACTTAAAAGCGGTATCCTTTTGTTTTGAAGGCAGTTTACTTTAGTGGTTAGTTTTTGGTATAATCAAATCAATAAGGCAAGTGCGTGTCCCGCCATAATAATCTATTAGACGGGGCGGGACGCTTGCCTGAGTCTATAGATTGCAATCGGAGAGGTGGCTGAGCGGTTGAAGGCGCACGCCTCGAAAGCGTGTTACCCTTTACGGGGTACGAGAGTTCGAATCTCTCCCTCTCCGCCACTAAACGATTTTGCCTTCGGGCCCAAATAGGCGGTAATTATGGCACAAAAACTCCCGTTTCTTAAGGTTGAAAAGACAAAAATAGTTGACGAATCCGGCGCTCCTGTCATGCTGAAGGGCGTAGCCCTGGGCGGATGGCTCATGATGGAAGGCTACATGATGTGCGGGCGGAACATTCCCGAAAAGGCCTTTAAGGAATCTTTCGAGAAAGCTATCGGCAGGGAAGCCCTTAACGATTTTGTTGCGTCCTGGCGGGAATTATTCATACGCAAAGAAGACATCGAAATAATAAAAAACTGGGGCGCTAATTGTATAAGGGTGCCGTTTAATTACAGGGTGGTCGAGTTCGAGGACAGGGCATACAGCTTGAATGAAGACGGCCTGAAATACCTCGATAGGGTCGTGGAGTGGTGCGAAAAGACCGGCATATACTGTATCCTTGATATGCATGCGGCGCCTGGGGCGCAGAATCCGGACTGGCATTCGGACTGCTACGGCAAGCCAGAGTTTTTCTCAAGCGATTTTAACAAAGACAGATTCTTCAGGTTATGGCATTTCCTTGCAGACAGGTACAAGGACGTCAGCGCTGTGGCCGGATACGACATACTGAACGAGCCCGTAGTAGAATTTAACCAGGAGCAGGCGGTAAAGGATGTTTACGAAAAGGCCACGAAAGAGATACGAGACACCGATAACCGGC